>JAKSIX010000038.1 GCA_024398595.1 Bacteroidaceae bacterium
AGTTTTCAGCACTTTTTTCTGACCATTTTTCAAACAACTAACTTAACACCCTAATAAAACAACTATGTTTTTCAAATTTAGAGAATCTTTTCCATACCATTCACATTTTTTCAAGTTTCTGAAATCTCACGACCAAACTCCATGCAATTTGATACGAACTGGCCATATATCACTTGTCACAAACATGACGAAAAAAAACATCATAACGACAAAGTCAGTACTTTTGTGACGGATTTGAACAGATGGAGATGATTACTGTAAAACTGCAAAATGCCATAGCCGGTAATCCGGCATTGCGTCTGCGTGCAGCTGTCAATCTTGACATAATGAATGGTGAGCAGATTGCCATAACCGGCGACAATGGTGCCGGCAAGACATTGCTAGCGAATCTGATTACAGGACAATACCCTATACTGGCAGGAGGCAGTTCATTCACCAGCCATCAGAGAGAGGCCATACGGAGCATCGCATTCCGCGACAGTTACGGAAGCGCCGATGCCACATGGTGCTATCAGCAGCGATGGAACAGCACCGAAATTGACGACTCGCCATTCATACGCGAGATATTCCCGCAGGTCAGCGATGACACGTGGCGAAACGAGCTGTTCAGGGTATTCAATCTGGAAGCGATATGGGACAAGCGGCTGGTGGCACTTTCAAGCGGCGAGATGAGAAAATTCCAGCTGGCCAAGGCTCTGTCGTCACGTCCGGCATTGATTGTGATTGACAATCCGTACATAGGTCTGGATCCTGCCGCGCGCAATGAACTTACATCTATGCTGGAGCGTCTGATCATCGAATGGCAGCTCCAGATAATCCTGATATTGTCCCGACCTGAAGATATTCCGGCATTCATCACACACATTGTACATATAGAGAATCAGGAGCATATCTCAAAAATGCCCGTATCGGCCTACTGCATTGCAGACAATGGCGGACAAGTCACACTGTCCGAAGAACGCAGGGGAATGATATTGTCAATGCCCCACTCCGCTATGAGTTCCGATGAGATAGTACGATGTACGGATGTCTCGCTCAGATACGGAGACAGGACTATTTTCAGTGGAATAGACTGGTGTGTCAGACGCGGTGAGCGATGGTCCCTGCAGGGTCGTAACGGAGCTGGCAAGTCTGCACTTCTGAGCCTTGTCTATGCCGACAATCCACAGGCATACGCCTGCGACATAGCACTGTTCGGACGGCGTCGGGGCACAGGAGAGAGCATCTGGGAAATCAAGAAGCATATCGGTTATGTCTCGCCCGAAATGCACCGTTCGTATTGTCATCACATTCCGGTAATTGACATTCTGGCATCCGGTCTGAATGACACAATCGGTCTGTACCGGAAGATTCACGACGAAGAACGTGATGTATGTCAGGCATGGCTTCACATATTTGGCATTGACCACCTCCGGGACAGGGATTTCTGCACACTGTCAAGCGGAGAGCAGAGAATGGCACTGCTGGCACGCGCTTTCGTAAAGAATCCGGAGCTGATAATACTTGACGAGCCCCTGCACGGACTTGACAACCGCAACCGCAATCTGGCAAGAGCCATCATCAGGACATACTGTTCCCAGCCGGACAAGACCCTGATAGCCGTCACCCACTACCCGGAGGAACTGGCCGGAATCACCTGTCAGACCTTCACCCTATGACACAGGACAAAGTCCGCATCAAGCCTCCGACGCAATTATAGACAGTTGGGCGCGAACCATATCACGATGGTACTGACGGTCATCATCCGTAAGGCTGTTCCAATCACACAGCTGATGGTTCACCTTGAACACATCATCGTCTTCGGCCGCATACGAATATCCGTGCGCGGTAAGATAGCGCGAATAGCGCAGATGCTCCATACGCGCCAGATTCTCCAAGGCCTCATCTGAGATCTGCGTATTACCTGCCACTATGGCAGATACCGTAGCTGTGTGATTGGCTCTGGATATAAGCTGATGCAGCTCCATACGTGCCCGGTTCCTGATATGGAACGACTCGGACCTGCCGTCGGTCTGGACAGTCCTGCCTGAAACAGCCGTATATGCAGCGGATATCTTGTCTGCCACTCCCGTAGCAGCTTTGTTGATGCCGTTCTTTTTCCTGGACACTATCATCTCCGATGTGAAGACGGTCTCATACTCGCCATAACATATAATGACCTCGCGTCCCGCCTTCTCATTCATCTTATCCACAAGTTTTTTCTCGTGCGACAGCGTACATTTCTTCCTGACAACTATCCTGAGCCCGTCAAGACCGTTGCGACGCTTCTTCATGGCATACATAAAGATTGTACATGCCAGGTCAAGACTCGAGGCATCGTCACGCAATGATATGGCGATATAGTTCAGGTCATCAAGCCTTTGCATCAGTCTGTCCCAGAATTCGCTCGACTCTGTTCCGAAATTTTCATACCGTATTATGTCTGAATGACCCATATCCGGGCTGTCAAAAAGGAAGGGTCCTTTCAGACTGTCTATTCTCTCGTCATTGACAATTATATGGGCAGGCATCGGAGTGCCGTCGGTACTGACAGCCGATGAGAACTCATAGAGGAACTTCGTGACAGCCTGGCCTGTCTCGCCGAATCCGATTACAAGAGCATTGAACTCACCCTGCACCGCACCGGTCGGCTTCCCTTCGGCAGTCAGAAGCGGGCGCATCACTCCGGCAGGATGGCACAAGGCGTTCTTCATCAGCCCTACAACGGCCAACGATGACGGATATATGAAATGCGTACCCGTCTGTTTCATTGTTGTCTTGTAATATCTGGCCACACCATCCCTGGACAGACATACGTGAATAGTATTGTTAATCAAGTCATCGTCCTCCAGAAGCGTCATAAGCTCATCGAGATTCCTGTCACAATTTTCTGACAGGATATAGAATGCCGTGTCCGGAGCTATAAATTTCTTCAACCTTTCCAGCCCTATTGTAGCGAACACGTTACCCTTGAAATCGCTCAGTCTCAAGCCGCATTTGGCTCTCAGCACAGTAACGTTGGCTTTCTTTGAGAAATTGTCCTTCTTTTCCTCGCCAGCCACGCCGCCTATGACATTCTTGACAGACATTTCGTTCTCCTTCTCATCTGACGGGAATTCAATGAAAGCTATCTCCTCATTCTCAATGCCGTGGGCTATCATCTCCGAGCGGCTGTTGATGCCGATGAAAATATGGGCGAACTTCTTTTTCCTGAAACGGAGAGACAGCATAGTCATAGCCCTCTTTCCGAAAAGCATGATTATGGCGGACAAGCTGGTGAGCATTGCGGAATAGAACACCAGCATATATATATCCAGGAAATAAGGTGTGTGCTGTGCCTCTTCAAGTTCAATTAGCTCGCTATCATACAGGAAGAGCTTTATCGACATTATCAGAGATCTGAGGAGCGATGACATAAAGCCCGACTCAAAATGTTCCAGCGAGAGTCCATACAAATGGACAATCGTACCGGCAGCCAATATGACAAGAGCGGAGAGGCGTATAATCCCGGGCTTCAGTCTTGATCTGTAGAGCAAGATGGCATAACCTACCAGAATTAACATCAGAAGCAGTTGGAAAACGGCAGAAGTATGAATCATAATGATATTGTTTCAGATTGTCATTGGAATATTTTGAAAGCCTCGTCTGTAATTGGAGGAGGTGTAATCCTGCCGCTTTCCCACTCCATATAAAGCATACGGAGCAGACAATACGGCCACATGATTTTCTCTATCCCGGAACGGCTTGCGTCCGGGCCGAAATACTCAGACTCAAAGCTGTGCATAAATCTGATACCCTGCTCGGATGTGCAATGAAATATGTATTCAAAACGTGCCTTATCAACAACTGACAGCATACACAGGACAGGCATCAATATTAATCCTCAGCATAATGCATTCTATCGTCTGAAACCGAAACGTGACGGGATGACTCCAGCCTCGGAAGGACGTCTGACGGGACTTTCCTCACCCATCAGATAAGACTTGACATAGCCGCCACAATCAACTGTGATTTTTTCAAAGACAGTTCCCGGCTCAACAGGCCTGATTTTCAGGATATGTTCACCGACAGATTCATCCAGATCGAACTTCACGACACTCTCTACCACACGTGACGCAACCGTAGGATAATATACCGAATAGATATTCTCCTGTTTCTCATTCAGACGCTCATTGAAATTGACCTCCTGTTCCGCTCCGCCATCCAGACTGACCATAAAGCGATGACCCTCCAGACGGGCAAATGCAAGCGTAGCATTCAAGGCGAACCGTACATCAACACTATTGACATCGGATGTAAGCGTAAACTTATATGTAAGCTCCGCGCCATCCGTAGCCTTGCTGTAAGGTTGCAGTGATACACCGCTCAATGTGCGGCCCATAAACGGAATTACAGTCCAGGCGGCCTCAGGTGCATTGACAGCGCCGAAATAGTGTTCAGCCTCCATAACCACCACGCCGTCCTTCTCTGTAAATTCATAGAGTCCCGGCTTGATTGAATCCGGCTCAAAGCGATATACCGAAGGCTGGGTGTCGGCACGGAAATTGTCGTTCCACGATGTGTATCCGATATGTTTCTGCGTCATCATACCGTTCCATTTTCCGCCGGCAATATCGGTATTGTATGCAGCATTAAGCTCAGCATCCCGTTTGAAATCCCTCTCGCAGCGGTCGGCCCACTCATTGGCGGCAGGATTACCCTCCACGAAAAGCTTGTTGTTCATTGCCTGTGCATAGTACATGTCATAGACATTCGCAAGCGCCTGTGTCGGGAACAGTATAATCTGCTGATACACATCGCGGTACTCCGGTTTCAGAGTCATATACTGACGCAGTGCCTCAGCCTCAAGGCGGGCCCATTCGTCTGCCACCTGCTTCCATTCGCCTGACTCAAGATTGTAAGTGGTCTTGTCCAGCATCTCTGCCGTAACCCGTCCGCTGTATTTGCACAACAGATTCAGAATACGTGCAGCCTCCCCGGCCTGGTCATCGCCAAACTGCTGTGCACAGAAATCGTATGTATGATCCAGAAGGGTCGATGCGGAATACTTGAAAGGTGTCCACGCCATATCAAGGAACAGTGATATAGGATATTCCATAGGCTTCAGGTCGCCCACGTTGAGTACCCAAATCCTGTCAACGCCGTAGTCGTATGTCAGCTGCATCTGTTCCCAGAGATGCTGTATCGGAGTGACGTTAAGCCACTTTGAATTACGCGGGGCTCCGACATAATCCACGTGGTAATACATACCCCAACCGCCTTTGTGCTTACGTTCCTCCGCATTCGGGAGTTTGCGGACATCACCCCAGTTGTCATCCGAGATGAGAATTATCACATCATCCGGCACACGCAATCCCTGGTCATAATATAGCTGCACCTCCTTATACAGTGCCCACACCTGCTGACGCTGTTCCGCCGGCTTGCCGGTCACCTCCTTTATAATCTGACGCTGATCTGCGAACAGGCCCTCCATCATACGGATATTATCCTCGTCAGAACCTGCCAGTGCCGCATCGCCGTCACCGCGCATACCGATTGTTATCAGATCCTCATTGTCCTTGGAGCGCTCTATTCCCTCGCGGAAGAAACGTTGCAGTTCCTCCTTGTTTTTCGTATAATCCCACACGCCTCCGTAGGCTTTAGGATTACGAGCCCACTCCTGGTGGTTGCGTGCCATAGGCTCATGGTGCGACGTGCCCATCACGATGCCCATATCGTCAGCAGTCTTTGAGTTCTGCGGATCATCGGCATAGAAAGCCCAGTCCCACATTGCCGGCCACATGAAATTACCGCGCAGACGCAGAATCAGTTCAAAGACATCGGCATAGAAATCGTGTCCGCCACGCTCTGTGCCGTAATGGTTCCTGACCCAGGATGTCAGACAGGGAGCCTCATCGTTCAGGAATATGCCACGATACCTGACAGCAGGCTCACCTGCCGTATAGAATCCCGGCTGGATTGATATGTTATCCCTGTGTTTGACAGGCGTATCCGCCCAGAAATACCAGGGCGACACGCCAATCTGCTCGCTCAGCTCGTAAATGCCATACACGGTTCCACGGCGGTCGCTTCCAGCAATCACAAGCGCCTCCGACACACCCTTGAGCGGTTCCCTGACAACCGTCATAACATATTTCTCGGTCTTCCCGGCAAGTTCTTTCCTATCTATTTTCTTTGACTTGATAATCTGTGAGATATATTTGCTGTCAATAGAGCCTATGATTATCATCTTATCTGCAGAAGGGGTATAGGACAGTTCCGCTTCATTGCCGGAGACAGCCTTGAAATCCTTCTGCAATGCCTTCAGCGCAATCTGTATGGCGACATTATCAGACTCATCGGCAAGGATAGCTGTCGGTTTGCCATCACTTATAAGCGCAAAGCGCTCGGATGAGAGTTCGGGGAACGATATACCTTTTGTATCCATTGACATCACACGCACGGACATAAGAAGCCCGGCAACAAGCAGGAACAAGTTTCTCTTGCACATATCCATATATTTATTTTTGATTCAACTTACGTATTACCCTGGCAGGGACACCGGCGGCAAGACAGTCCGCAGGTATGTCGTGAGCAACAACCGCTCCGGCGGCTATCACACTGCGGTCACCAATCGTGACACCAGGACATATCGTGGCGTGCCCGCCTATCCAGCAGCGCTCGCCTATAGTCACCGGCTTGCAATACTCCCATTCGTCACGCTCGTCAGCCTCTAAGGGATGACCGGCCGTGTATATATGTACGCCTGGAGCAATCAGGGTCCTGCGTCCGATAGTAACCTTGCCGCCATCCAGAATAACGGCGCCGAAATTGATGAATACGCCTTCTGCGGCATATATGCCATCTCCGTAATCGCAATAGAACGGAGGCTCTACATAAAAATCAGGGGCAGAATTCGGGAATAGCGACATTGTCACTTCCCTCATCTTATCCGTGTGATACTCCGTGACATTGAGCCTGTGAAGCTTTTTCTTCACTTCGTCGCGCCACGCATACATCTCAGGAGTATGAGCATCGTAAGGCTTTCCTAAACGCATCAGATCCAACTGTTCCTGAATAGTAAGTTTCTCCATATTATATCTATTGACGATATAAAATTAACTGATTTTTACCATAGTCTGCAATATTGACAGGTAATTCTGCTAAATTTGGCAAAAACAAACACAATGAATAAAAATACAATCGCTAAAATTGTGCTTACGCTGGCAACGTTCTTCAGCGCCACTCTGATTTACGGTCAGAACCCTTATCTGCCGTTATGGGAATATATTCCGGACTCAGAGCCGTACGTATTTGAAGACCCGGACAAGCCCGGAGAATACCGTGTATATATCTACGGCTCACACGACTCTCTCATCAAAGAGTACTGCGGACGTGAACAGGTCACGTGGTCTGCCCCGGTAAATGACCTCACAGCGTGGCGGTACGATGGTGTCATATTCAAATCCATTTACGACCGTGACGGCAATCCGCTTAACCCCGATGGCAAAGGAGACATCCTTTATGCCCCCGATATCGTTGAGAAGACCGGCCCTGACGGTAGAAAGACATATTATCTGTATCCTAACAATCAGGCTGACGGCAGAAAGAACATGGTCGCGGTATCAGACCGTCCCGACGGACCGTTCAAGGCCTGCAACTGGAGCGATGAGGATCCGCAAAAGACAACAGGTCCGCTGGATTTTGACCCAGGAGTCTTTATTGATGACGATGGCCGGGTATATGCATATTGGGGTTTTGAGAAATCCTGGGCCGGAGAGCTTGACCCAACCACGATGTCAACGCTGAAACCCGGCACAAAGGCCATTGGGAATCTTGTATCCAACAAGTATCAGGACGGCATCTTCCGTTTTTTCGAGGCCTCGTCAATACGCAAGATAGAGGACAAATATGTATTCATCTACAGTCGCTGGACAAATGACGGAGAGTTCGGTCTCAAGGACACGAACTATACTCTGGCATACGCCTACAGTGATAATCCGTTAGGTCCGTTCACCTACGGCGGCACCATCATTGACGGCCGCGGACGGGACACGGACGGGAATGGCAACGTAATCTATACTGCCCATCCGACTGGCAACACACACGGCAGTATAGTCGGGATAAACGGACAATGGTGGGTATTCTACCATCGCCAGACCGGGACAGACGAGTTTGCCCGTCAGGCTATGGTTGCTCCCATACAGGTCACCGTGGAGAAAGGCAAAGGCGGAAAGGTGACGATATCAGAAGGAGAATACACATCGGAAGGTTTCGCCACCGACGGATTGAACCCGCTGCACAAGACTCCCGCCGGAATTGCCTGCTACTACACGGGACCTGAGCCGGCATACAATGATTATCCCAGATTCATATTCTCCGGATCATACATACGTCCTACATATCTTACTGCTGACGGGACAGAAGGGCCATACAACCAGAAACAGCCCTTCTGCCCTGTCGTCAACAACACAGACGGCTCCATAGTAGGCTACAAGTATTTCAATTTCTCCAGAATAGAGAAAATTGACGATGTTGGAATCGTATTGCACCTTATTCCGAAAGGAATAGACGGCAGGATAAAGATTATGGCAGGAAGTCCATATCCTGCCAAAGGCGGGCGGATGATTGGTACAATTGATATATCAGGAAATGATGCTCAGCAGCTTATTGGGAAAAGGACTAGGGTTTCCATACCTGAAACAGGACACAAGCAGGCTCTGTTCTTTGTGTTCGAATCACCCGTAAAGGAATCCTCCATCTGTGACATATACGATTTCCAATTCACTGTACAATAACATCCGTCCTTGGATATCAGTTCAGCATATTGAAGATCGATGACAGCGTAGATACTGTGCTGGCTACGCCTGCAGTCTTGTCGGATATTGCTGACAGAGCGTTCTGGGTACCTGATGCAGCACTTGAAACCATATTGTTCAAAGCACCGGTGGCAATACCGGTCAGGCTTGCCAGACCGCCAAGAAGGCCTGTAATAGCTGAAGAGTTGTTGTTTGTGATAAGGTTGTTCGAGCCAAGTATCAGACCAGTTGCGAAATCCTTATAGAAGGCGCTCTTGTCATCAAGGCCCTTAAGTCCCTGAATACCATTGGCTAACGACACCATATTGACAACATTGTTCATATTGGTGACATCAATCTTGCCATCATTCTTATACTGTGTATAGAGACTTCTGATAGCAGCACCGGCAGCCTGTCCGTTACTTGAGCCGAGAGAATTACCTGTTGCCATTCCGGCAGTTGAACCACAAGAAACGCAAAGCGCTACGACAGCGATGAAAGCAAATAACTTTGAAGTTTTCATTATAAATTTAAATATTGACTATATCTGTTACGTATATGATTTTGATATGACAAAAGTACAAATCATTATTATGCGATGATGTTCCTCAGGCATCATTTTCGCATCAACCGCGTCAATTCAGAACAGAAGCCAGGAACAGATTCCTCTCCGCTTCCGTGAAACCGCGCTTTGCGGCATACTCCGCAGCCATTTTCCCTGAAATTCTCCTGATATCGCCATAGGCGGCATTACGGTGTACGATAGCCATACCGCAGATACTTGCCTCCGGCATCATAGCACATGAATCTGTCAGAGAAATGCCTACGTCAGGCAGGAATCCAAGGATATCACGTTTCAGACTATGATCCGGGCAGCAGGCGTAACCCACAGCAGGCAGGATTACCTTATAACCTACGGGAACGTTTGCAGACAGGTTACTGCGCAGCCACGCGGATACCGTCTCGGCCAATGTCACTTTGACGGCATGAGCTACAAGATTGTCGGCCGTATCAGGCAGACCGGTCACACATACGGCGAACAGTCCGAGCGGAGAAGTGATGCCACTGCTCTCATCCGGGAAATAATCAGCAAGCGAATAGCCGTTCTCCCCTTCCTGACGAAGCATAGGAAGGTCTATGCCATTTTCTCCGACTATCGCATCGCCGCGTCTCCGGCACTCATTGAAGACCATACAATAGCTGACAACAAGCCTACGGTCCCTGAGTATGGATAAGGCTTCTTCGTGGAACAGTCCGCTATCCGTTCCTATACCGCACACGGTATTGAAAAGACGCCAGTCAAAGGACTGCTCAAAATCAGCTGCCGGTCTTTCCCTGACATCGATATTCTCCAGCTTCAACCCTGTCAGGAAATCCGACACATTACCGTCACGCACATCGGCAGACTTGCCGGAATTCCGCACCTGCAAGGAAATTTCACGGAGTCGAGCGTGTTCTTCACGCTCGCTTACGATAAATTCCTCAGGCGACTGCATATACCGCTTTGCCATTACGGCAGTGGCCGAAGCGTCAGCACGATAATGCACATTCGCATAGAGCGGAGCCAGTCGGACAGCCGTATGCAGTGCAGATGCGGCCGCACCTCCCACAAACAGAGGAACAGTCATTCCAAGTTCGGACATACGCACGCACAATTCCTCCATACGGCGCAGAGACGGAGTTATCAGTCCGCTCACGGCTATTATGTCGGCCTTACGTTCCAATGCAGTCCCTACAATAGTCTGTACAGGCACCATAACTCCCAAGTCAATAATCTGGAATCCGCTGCACTGCAATACCGTACCCACTATATTCTTTCCAATATCGTGAACATCCCCCTGAACAGTCGCCATCACTATACTGGGACGCGACGTTCCTTCTTCATCACCTTTAATATATGGTTGCAGTATGGATACCGCATCCTTCATTATCTTGGCCGAACGGACTATCTGCGGAAGGAACATCTTTCCACAGGAGAACAGTTCTCCAACTTTTTCCATACCGCTGACAAGCGGTCCCTCAATAACATCCACTGCACTGTGATACAGTTCCAGGCACTCCCTGACATCTGTCTCCAGCGTACTGCCGTCACCTCTCATAAGAGCACGCTGCAGACGTTCCGGCGCACTCATATTGTCTGAAGAGACTTCTTTGCCACCATCCGACAGTCCTGAATCCGTATCGTTCAGACCGGACGCCCTATCCACGAGCCTTGCCGTTGCATCATCACGGCGGTTGAAAATCACATCCTCAATGCACGATATCAGTTCCGGATCTATGTCATCATATATCTGCAGCATCTGTGGATTGACAATAGCCATATCCAGACCTGCGGCAATGGCATGGTACAGGAACACGGAGTGCATAGCCTCGCGCACGGCATTGTTGCCACGGAATGCAAATGACAGATTGGAGATGCCGCCTGAGGTAAGTGCCCCGGTAAGATTGGTCTTTATCCAGCGCACAGCCTCTATGAAATCAATGCCAAAGCGGGCGTGGTCAGCTATTCCTGTACCGATTGACAGCACATTGACATCGAAAATTATATCAGCGGGCCTGATTCCAGCCTTCCGGGTAAGCAAGTCATAGCTCCTGCGACATATCTCAATCTTGCGCTGATATGTCACGGCCTGTCCGTTCTCGTCAAATGCCATAACCACCATCGCGGCACCGAAAGACTTTATGATTCCAGCCCTGCGCAGGAATTCATCCTCGCCGTCCTTCAGCGATATGGAGTTGACAATTGATTTGCCGGGAGTATTCTTCAGCCCTTCTACGATAGTATCGAAATGGGATGAGTCTATCATTACGGCGGCTTTGGCCACGGAAGGGACGGAAGCCACGTACCGCAGATATGTACGCATCTGCCCAGCAGAATCAAGCATAGCATCATCCATATTGATGTCTATGATGTTGGCACCGCCTTCAATCTGTGCAGATGCTACTTCAAGGGCCTCATCATACTGGGCATTTGCTATAAGACGCGCAAATTTCCGCGAGCCAGTCACATTGGTACGCTCACCTATATTTGTAAAGCTGACACGACGGTCTATACGCACAGCCTCCAGCCCGCTTACGACAAGTACATCGTCAGACGGCTGCGGTACGGTACGCGGTGTCAGACCTTTCATTACAGAGGCTATCTCTGCAATATGCACGGGCGTTGATCCGCAACATCCGCCGACTATATTCAACAAGCCACGCTGCGCCAGTCCGACCATAACAGATGACATCTCACACGGAGTGTCGTGATAATGTCCCTGCCCGTCCGGCAGACCTGCATTCGGATAGAAAATGAGAGGCAAGGTGGAAAACGAGGCCACCTCCTCCACAAGAGGCGCCATCTCCGATGCACCGAGCGCGCAGTTGATTCCAAAGGCACAAAGTGTAGGAGCGTATCTGACGGAATGATAGAAAGCTTCCAATGTCTGGCCTGTCAATGTACGTCCGCTCCTGTCACTTATCGTGGCCGATATGATGAGCGGGACAGGATTACCGAGGCTGTCCAAAGCCGCTATCGCAGACTTTGTCGTAAGAGCATCGAAACAGGTCTCAAGCAGTATCAGATCAACCCCGCCCTTGACCAGAGCCTCCATCTGCTCACGGAAAACTCCGCTCATTGTATCAAAGTCACACTCGCGATAGGCCGGACGGTCCATATCCTGGGACAATGTCAGCGATTTGCCGGAAGGACCTACGCAACCTGCCACAAGCACGTCCCGTCCCGATTCAGCGACAGCCTCACGGGCAATGCCAGCAGCCGCGAAAGCCATACGGGGCGCATCATTTCCACAGCCGTATTCAGCCTGCGACAAGCGGTTGGCGCCAAAGCTGTTCGTCCCGATTATGTCTGCCCCCGCTTCTATGTACTGTCTGTGAATCTGCCTGATAATATCCGGACGGGACAGATTCAGGCACTCATTGTCACCTTTAAGTTCACAGACTTCGGGTGCTCCGTCATAGAAATAGTCACGTTCTGACAGCTCCAGGCTTTGGATCATAGACCCCATAGCGCCGTCCATGATGACTATTCTCCTACTTAGTTCCTTCGATAAATCCATCTGAGTCTGTGACTGCAAATTGTCTTTCAGAAGCAATCCCTCAATATCTTAAGCATATTGTCAGGCCGGCCCATAGTATAGAAATGCACTGCCGGAACGCCATTACGTATCAGGTCACGGCACTGTTCGATGCACCAGTTCTGGCCTATCTCATAGCATACCGCATCATTATCCCGATGAGCCTCCAGTTCCGAAGTCAGAGCGTACGGAATATCTATGTAGAACGATTTCGGCAATGTCTCCACCTGACGGGCATTCGATATCGGTTTCAATCCGGGAACAATCGGCACGTTGATACCGGCCTCACGGCACAGATCCCTGAAATGGTAGAATACCGCATTGTCAAAGAACATCTGGGTAACGACATAGTCAGCGCCGGCATCGACTTTCCGCTTCAGGTTACGGATGTCAGTCTGAAGATTAGCAGCTTCAAAATGTTTCTCCGGATAAGCTCCTACGCCTATGCACATTGTCTTACCGGCATCTTTGGATATTTTTCTGACCTCCGCCACCAGCTCGCTCGCATAACTGAATCCACCCTTCACCGGAGTAAAGCGTTTCTCGCCCAAGACGCTGTCGCCACGCAGTGCAAGCACATTCTCAATTCCGAGAAACAGGAAATCCTGCACCTGGGTGTTGATCTGGTCAGCTGTTGCTCCGCCGCATATTATATGAGGCACTACCTCAATCTTGAATTCCGCCTGTATGGCAGCACATACAGCGGTCTCGCTTATCCTGCGCCGGACAAGATGACGGCTGAAACTGCCGTCCGCCTCCTGACGGAAATCTATCTCGTCACGATGGCAGGTGACATTTATATATTTCGGACTGAACTCCATAAATGGCCTGACAGACTCTACCAGACCCTGTCTTGTAACGCCTTTCAGCGGAGGTACTATCTCTATTGACGGGAAAGGTTTCTCGGAAGAGTTCAGAAATTCCGATATTCTCATAATTGCAAATCCTTAGAAGTTATGCAAAGTTAGCCTAAATCAAATTCACGGCACTAATTGTGAATAACTTTAACAACAGCAATCTGCCGCAAGTGAAACCTAAATATGTAATTTCGCAGCATAAATGAACTGTGTATATGCCAAAGAGGGAAAAAGTAAGGGAAATGTTTGACGGCATAGCCGGGAGTTACGACAAACTCAACCACATCATGTCGCTTGATATTGATAAATGCTGGCGCAGAAGGGCAATAAGAAAATTCATTACACCGGACAGGCCGCAGAACATACTGGACCTGGCCTGCGGTACGGGCGATTTTTCCATAGCCACGGCCAGAATCATGCATCCGGACAGCCACGTAACAGCCATAGACCTGTCTCCCGGTATGCTTGACATAATGAGGCGGAAAGTAGCGCAGAGCCGTATAGAGGACAGAATCAGCATAGGTACCGGCGATGGCGAAAAAATGGATTTTCAGGACCGGACTTTCGATGTCGTCACGATAGCATTCGGAATACGCAATTTCGAGAACAGGGAGGCAGGACTCAGGGAAATCAGGCGCGTACTCAAAGATGGAGGCAAAATCGTCATTCTGGAATTGTCCGAGCCGGAGAATCCTGTCGTGCGCTGGATTTACAACATCTACTTCACCGGAATAATGCCTGTCATCGGTAGGAAAATATCAGGCAACGGCAAGGCGTACAGCTACCTCCCGGCATCTGTATCAGTTTTTCCCCGTAAGGAAAAGTGGATGCAGACAATGAAGGAATGCGGCTTCGCTTCCGTCACGCACAAGTCCCTGTCATTAGGAATCTGCCGGCTCTACACAGGGGAACGGCAGGATTAAGAATCTGTCAGAACAACAGCAGCAGCCTGTATATCAGGAAGCCGAGATAATTGCCGGCGGCATATCCCACGATACCTATCGCAAGACCGGCCGCAAGTACACGCTTGTTGCGCATTGCAGCTGAAATCATCGGCACGAAAGGCGGTGAACAGAGACAGGCCACACTGCTGATTATCATCACATCGGAATCAATCTTCAATACCTTTGAGAGTGTCACCTGTACGGCCATTGATACAAAGACCACGAACGCAAGATAGCCCAGCATTCCCATACCGCCAATCAGGTTCAGATTTGTAATATCGGCCATTGAAGCCACCACTATACTGAAAATGTAAATGCAGTACATACCCACATCATAGCTGTAAGGTAGAGTTCTCAACTTGGTCACAAACGATGAGGCTATACTCAGCGTAGTAAGCATAAGTATAAATATGGTCATCAGCTGCGAGTTGGGGAACAGCTTTGCTACGCCGTACGACACTCCGCACAGCACGAGCGCGAATACAATCAGCACTGCAAGTACACGCAAGCCCCGCTTGCTCCAGAGTCCCTTGTACGGGTTCTCCTCTGATTTTTCACTGACCTGATCATTATGGACTTCCTTATTTCCGAGCAGGTAACGGATCAGTTTTATTCCGACAGATACCAAAAAAACCAGATACAGGAAACCAATCAGCATATCATAGCCATTGAGCAACAGATATGTCGCATCCGACACGCCAAGCATCGTCTTCAGTGACGCGAGGTTAATCGTACCGCCGGTATATACTCCGGCAAGCATTCCACCTATCTTGGCCGCACTGTCATTTCCGGAAGCATCACCGGCATCAATCGACGGTCCGAAAACCAGGAAGCCCAGGACTACTGCTACCAGAACACCGAACAATCCTGTAAGAAGGGCCATGAAATGGCCACCGGCTTCACCTTTCCTGAATGTACAGCCTATAAGCATCAGCGGAATGGCCACAGGAACAGTGACGCTGCTGAGAAAATGCTGTAGCGAAAGCAAGTTTTCCGGCATGGACACGCCCGGAATGGCACCTAAATTGCCGATAAATGCACCGAGCAGATACAATGTCAGCACAGGGCCCATCTTTCCGATAAATTTCACGTGACCGCAAAGATAGAGCACCAGTGCAGGAGCAAGCAGAAAGACCAATGTAAAAACTACTATTCCCATATTTCAGAATCTGTTGTGATTATATTGCAAAACCTACCCCCGCCAGAAGCGAGAGGACAAATGTCGATATTACCAGCAGAGGCAGCATCCCGTCCAAATCATGTCCCCTGCGTGTCCATACGCCGCGCAGATGCACTATATACAAAGGCAGTACGGCAATGTATATCCACGATATTTCAGGACGGACTATACTGTATGCAGCCATCGCACCCCATCCGAGAGCCATCAGAACTGTCTGATATATTCTGGCTCCTTTTTCGCCAAGTCTTATAGCCACTGTCCTGCGTGTGGCCGCATCGGACTTCATATCCCGTATGTTATTCACGTTGAGCACGCCCACGCTGAAAAAACCTATGGCTACAGCAGGTAACAGAGCAGACCACGAACATATCTTGCCGGCGCACAGATAGAATCCGCCCAGTACGGTGGCAAGTCCGAAGAATATGAATACTGCCACATCGCCCAGGCCACGGTATCCGTACGGATTGTCTCCAAGAGTATAATGCATCGCAGCCCACAAGGCCATTGCGCCCAAACACAAGAATACGAGCGAACGTACATCTGACAGCGAACCGAATGCCAGCCATATCATAATGAATCCTGATACAGACGCGGCGACTGCCGTCCATCGGATCAGTCTGCGCATCTCCTGTACTGTAAGAGTACCGTCCATAATGGAGTAATGCATACCCTCACGTGTATCGGCATTGTCCGTACCATGCAGAGCATCGCCCAATTCATTTGACAGATTGGAAAGAATCTGCAACGATATTGCTGTCAGACACAATAACAGCACGACCTTCCAGTCAAGCGCAGTATAGGATGCAGCCAGAAAAGTGCCCATCACAACGCCTGCCAATGACAAAGGCAGGGTGCGCAGCCTCATTGATCTGATGCACGATTTGAATTCCATACCGCAACTGTTACTTGAACAATCTCAACTCATACCTGCCGCACATGGCCATACGGTCATCCTTCACGGCAATGGCCGAGAGAATATCATCATTTTCCGATACGGAATCCATCACAGGCTGCAAATCATTCACGCCATGCACCTTGTTCGCAAGGGCAGTAGCATAGCTGTCGGCCAATGCCGCATCCCGGCACACGACCATCATCGCATCTGCACAGCCAAAACTCAGGGAAGGGCCTACAGTTCCGCTCGATGTACATATCCCCAGCGGAAAATCGCCGGCCGGAATGTGCAGACCGACTTTGCCGGACAATGGTGACTGTCCCGCAAATACGGATATGTCCATATCGGATGTTAGATCAGCGTATATATCGCCGCCATTCTCCACAAGCACATCGCTGCACGTGCAGGTTTCCTTCAAACGCAGTGCCACATACTCGGCAAATGCGCCTGCCACAGCACTCATCGGACCGATTCCGGTACGATTGGACACCTTTGACATGCGCTTGACTATATCTGGCGCACACGGCATTGCATCATGAGGCACAAGCGAAGTCCTGAACGACGGGTCAATCAGGATATAGGCATCCACAAGCCTCCGCAGTCCAACAAGCCAGTCCATGACACAGTCATTCATTTCCGGCCTGTAGGAGGCTTCATCCACCTCAACAAGCAAATCGGATTCAAGGAAACGCACACAGAAACTTTTCCGTCCGTCGGAAGAGAAACTTTCACGATAGGTGCGTTCCTTATACTCCATCAATCTTCAAACGATGAATGGAACAATTTAAGAGGACAAGCGGTGATACAGAGTTTGCACACAATGCACTTGTCGGGCTGGAACACAATCTTCCAGTCCGGGGCCTGGATGGACAATGCACCCGAAAGGCAGGACGATGTACACGCTCCGCAATTTATGCAGCGGTCGCTGTCGTACGTAATCTTGCTCTCAAGAGGGCTCACATCCACGCCGCTCTGCTTCATATAGTCAATTGCCTGCCCCAGACGTTCTCTGTCTGCATCCAGTTCAAGGACCAGCTTACCGTTACGTCCGGCATCGATGTCAGCCTTGATGATGCTGACCATAATATCGAATTTCTTAATCAGCTCGTATGTAAGCGAACGTCCGGCAGACCCGGCCGGAAATGTTACAACCACCTTCTTTACCATAATTACACTTCTTTTTCCTCAAGTCCTTTCAGACTTGTCCCTACCGGCATCGGACGGACAGGAGCCGTAAGCTCAAATTTGCCATTCTCTATCCACTGCTTCAGCACATCTGCAATCTGGCGTGCTTTAGCAAGGCTTGACAGCGGCGCCGTATGGATTTTCTTACCCATAAACTCTATCTCGCCACTGCGGAGCTGCTCATAGTTGACCTTTCCCTTCAACTTGCACTCATCGCCATAGTCCTCAATGAAAGTCTCTATCTGACTGTTGCGTATCGATACACGGGCGGCCAAATCCTCATCCAGAATAGGAATAGGTACGCCTACACCTACATACATCGTGACACCGTATTTCTCGAAATAGGCTCCGCGCATAAACTCAGTGCTCATTTCGCGCATATCGCCCATCAATGCGAGGGTTCGGGCATTCCCCATAGGCACCTTATAGTCATTGAGCGGCTTTGAGCAGTTGAACTGGGTTCCGTTCCATACCACATATCCCTGGGCTCCGCACAGGAAAATGTGAGTACCCAAACCTATTGTACGGCATTCAGGGTCATTCAACAGAGGCGACAGTTCGCCGGCCGAGCTGTACGATGCATTCCTCAGATGCGGCAACAGCGTACCCATATAGGTATAGAGTATCCTGTCCGATGTGTTCACCGCCACGTTGTAATTCTGATACGAGTTACGCGGATTGCACATAATGGCCTCGTTGATGGTATCAAGAGAGATTCTTGTCTTTATATGCTTGCGCGGATAGCAGTCTGTACCCTTGCCCCAGGCCTCAAGTATTATTTCCTTTCCGTCAATAAGATTCTCAATTATATGCGCACCACCGTAAGTCGGATTGGCCGTATTGCAGTCTGTAGCCCCCACGAAAGTATCAACGGCTGCAAGTCCGCCGCTGACAGGCACGCCGTTCAGTTCGATACGTTCCATACGTATAGGAGGTGTGGCGTGTCCGAAATTCAGGAACGCACCGCTTGAGCACATAGCTCCGAACGTGGCTGTGGTAACCACATCCACCTTATCAAGAATCTCTTTCGGAGACATGGTACGCGCCATCTCCGACACTTCCTCCGCAGTCAGCACCACTGCCTTACCCTTACGGATCCTGTCATTTATTTCTTCGTATGTCTTCGTCATTTCCTTCAAATCTCAAGAACCTGTTTTGAAATGATTAACTTCAATTCTTATGCTTCTTTTCCGCATCTTTTCTACCGCTTTTCGGTTACAATGGAGCCACATTGCTCCCTCAAATCAGCAGAAAATCTGCTGGAAAATAACCTATAATAATTTTCGTCAACCATTTCAAAACAGGTTCTAAATATTCCTGACATAACTGCGACGGCGCAGATACTCCTGCGTGTCATATCCGTTAAACATTGACTGAACCTTCAGATTGTTTTCCAGCTGAGGATTCACAATCATACGTGTAATACCGCGTTTTATACAATTCTTGTGTAAATATTCAAGCAACAGCAAGCCCGCACCGCTACCCTGATATTCCGGCTTGATTCCCACTACAAGAGCCTCAAGCGTATCATTCTTCTTCAAGGCTCTCATTATCCTGATGATGCCGAACGGCAACAGCCTGCCATTGGACTTCTTCACGGCCTTGGACAAAGACGGCACACAGAAGCCGAAACCTATCACCTTATTGTCGGCATTTACAAGAATGCAGACAAAATCCGTATCAAGTATCGCTGAATATGTCTTGATATATCTCAATATCTGCTCGTCCGAGAATGGAGCGTACTCATACAGCTGGGCGAAGGACTCATTTACAACGTGGAATGCTTCAAGTGCGTAATTGTCTACAATAAACTTCATTGAGACACCGGACAGGGCATGGACACCGATTTTCTCCTCTATAAGCCGCGCATACCTGAACATTGAGGGCAGTTCCGAGGGTATTTCCATCAAGGTCTGTATCCAATCGGCATCCTTGGAGAATCCCAATTGGGAGAGCAGTTCATTATAATAAGGATAATTGTATATGCAGGTAAACGGAGACAGTTTATCATAGCCATCGACAAGCATTCCTTCTCTGTCAAAATCTGTAAATCCGAGAGGCCCTTTGATTTTTGTCATTCCTTTTTTCCGACCCCAGCCGGCCACAGCATCCGTAAGAGCTTCCGCCACCTCTATGTCATTGACAAAGTCAATCCATCCGAAACGGACTGTCTGTTCTTTCCACCTCTCATTCGCACGTCTGTTGATAATCGCAGCCACACGTCCGACAATCTGATTCTTCTCATCCACCGCCAGAAAAAGGCAATATTCGCAGTATTCCATCGCGGAGTTCTTTTCGCTGAGAGTATCATACTCATCGCCAACAAGTGCCGGAACCCATTGAGGACAATTTTTGTACAGTTTCTCAGGAAAAGTGATGAACTGACGAAGCTGCCGTTTATTCCTGACTTCTACAATTCTGGTCATGATAAAGCGAAACTTTTCACAAAGTTACTACTTTTGCACGAAACAACGCATTGACATGAATAAAATCACCATTATAGGAGCTGGCAATATGGGAGGTGCGCTGGCAAAAGGTTTCTGCAAGGGAATACCGGATGCCGACATTACCATAGCCGTACGTGACATGGGGAAAGCCAAGCAGATTACGGACCAATATCCCGCGATAAAGGTATGCGGCGATGACCGACAGTCAGTCGTTGGTGCTGACATTGTCATCCTGTCGGTCAAGCCCTGGCAGGCCGGGGAAGTCATCGGCAAAATCAAGCCTGAATTACGGAACAATATGATTTTCATATCGGTAGCCGCCGGAATCGGAATTGGGTGTCTGTCGCAGATGATGTCCTGCCCTAACGCTCCGCACATATTTTATGCCATACCCAATCTGGCAGCAGAATTCCAGTCCGGTATAACATTTGTCACACCTGCACAGAATGTACCGGCAGACATTACAGATAAGGTAATATCACTATTCGATGTCATCGGTCAAACTATGATATGTTCCGAGAAGCAGTTGGAATCCGGAATGCTGCTTGCTTCCTGCGGCATAGCGTACATAATGAAAATACTACGCGCACAGACCGAGGCCGGAGTCGAGATGGGATTCAAGGCTGACGATGCCCTTAAAATAGCTATGAGCACAATGGATGGAGCCACATCGCTGTTGAGAGGTACCGGCAAGCACCCTTGTGAGCTGATTGACAAGGTCGCTACACCTGGAGGCTACACCATAAAAGGGCTGAACGAGATGGATCATTCAGGTCTGTCATCAGCAATAATCAAAGTCTTCAAAACAGGATTCAATCAATAGCTGCAAATAGAATCCAAAAAAAACTTGCATCAACGCTTGCAGGTAATTCAAAAAGCGTTACCTTTGCACCGCTTTCATCGGAAAGCCATTCGATTTGAAAATTTTGCGGCAATAGCTCAGTTGGTAGAGCACGACCTTGCCCAACATCAATAAGGTCAATCCGACCTTGGCAAGGTTACATACCAGCAAGCAGAAGCCGGAAATGTTGAATGCGGCAATAGCTCAGTTGGTAGAGCACGACCTTGCCCAATATCAATAAGGTCAATCCGACCTTGGCAAGGTTACATATCAGCAAGCAGAAGCCGGAAATGTTGAATGCGGCAATAGCTCAGTTGGTAGAGCAC
>JAKSIX010000039.1 GCA_024398595.1 Bacteroidaceae bacterium
AAACAATAATATCGGTTGCTGTACGTTATTTATATGTAAACCCCGCCGGACTGCATGTCCAGGCTAAATAATAAACAAAGGAGGTATATTATGGAAATTAGAATTCAAGCGATCCATTTCGATGCAACGGAACAGTTGCAGGGTTTCATCGAGAAAAAAGTTGCCAAGCTGCAGCGCTTCTATGACGACATCGACGCAGTGGAGGTCACCCTTAAGGTGGTTAAGCCGGAAACGTCGATGAACAAAGAGGCTGGTGTCAAGGTGAAAGTGAAAAACGAAGAGTTCTTCGCATCCAAGATTTGCGACTCTTTTGAGGAGAGCGTGGATGTTTCACTTGATGCTTTACAGAAGCAACTGCAGAAATTTAAAGAAAAAACACGCGGAAAGTAAAAAAAAAGCGAAAATATTTTGTGCATATAAAAATTAGCCCTAATTTTGCAGCCGTTTCGCACGAAGGACGCGCAACGGCTGCTTCATGAAGGCGAAACGAGTGATCTTTTAAGATTGAACAAAACATCAAGCTACGGGTGAATTCCAGAGTGGCCAAATGGGGCAGACTGTAAATCTGCTGTCTCTCGACTTCGGTGGTTCGAATCCATCTTCACCCACGCAAGTGACGGAAGCGACGAAAGTTGTGCTTGTACCTTCCGATTATTATATAATAGGAGGTTTCCGTGACAAAGTTGCGGGAATAGCTCAGTTGATAGAGCATTAGCCTTCCAAGCTGAGGGTCGCGGGTTTGAGTCCCGTTTCCCGCTCCATTTGTCGCTGTTATAGCTCAGCTGGTAGAGCGCATCCTTGGTAAGGATGAGGTCCCGAGTTCAAATCTCGGTAACAGCTCCATAGAGGGCAGATTTTTTTGTGTAATCAAGTTTTAATCAATTAATAAAAGAGAAGTTATGGCAAAAGAAACTTTCGTGCGTACCAAACCGCACGTAAACATCGGTACAATCGGTCACGTTGATCACGGTAAGACTACTCTGACCGCTGCTATCACCAAGGTTTTGGCTGAGAAGGTAAGTGGTAACTCAGACAAGATCAAGTCATTTGATCAGATTGATAACGCACCTGAGGAGAAAGAGCGTGGTATCACTATCAACACTGCACACGTTGAGTATGAGACAGAGACACGTCACTATGCACACGTTGACTGCCCGGGTCACGCCGATTATGTAAAGAACATGGTTACCGGTGCTGCCCAGATGGATGGTGCTATCGTAGTTGTTGCTGCAACTGACGGTCCTATGCCTCAGACACGTGAGCACATCCTGCTCGCCCGTCAGGTGAACGTTCCACGTCTGGTTGTATTCCTGAACAAGTGCGATTCTCCGGATGTTGACTCTGAGATGATTGACCTCGTTGAGATGGAGATGCGTGAGCTTCTCGATGCTTACGAGTTTGATGGTGACAATACTCCTATCATCCGTGGTTCTGCTCTTGGTGCACTGAACGGTGTAGCAGAGTGGGAGGACAAGGTTATGGAGCTGATGGCTGCTGTTGACGAGTGGATTCCACTGCCACCGCGTGCTGTTGACAAACCATTCCTTATGCCGGTTGAGGACGTATTCTCAATCACTGGCCGTGGTACAGTTGCTACCGGTCGTATTGAGACTGGTGTCGTAAAGGTTGGTGATAAGGTTGAGATTCTTGGTCTTGGCGAGGAGAAGGAAACTACCGTTACCGGTGTTGAGATGTTCCGTAAGCTCCTTGATCAGGGTGAGGCCGGTGATAACGTAGGTCTGCTTCTCCGTGGTATTGAGAAGACTGAGGTTAAGCGCGGTATGGTTCTCTGCCATCCGGGTCAGATTAAGCCTCATACTTCTTTCAAGGCTTCTATCTATGTCCTGACACAGAAGGAGGGCGGTCGTCACACATCATTCCGTAACAAGTATCGTCCGCAGTTCTACATCCGTACAATGGACTGTACCGGTGAGATTTCTCTGCCGGAGGGAACTGAGATGGTAATGCCTGGTGATAACGTAGAAATCAAGGTTGATCTGATCTACCCGGTAGCTATCAACGTAGGTCTGCGTTTCGCTATCCGTGAGGGTGGTCGTACCGTAGGTTCAGGTCAGATTACTCAGATTCTGGACGATTAATTAATAAGCGCAGAAACTTATTACAGATAAGTCAGCCCTCTCGGGGGCTGACCACTGTCTAGGGGTGTAGTTCAATGGCAGAACAGCGGTCTCCAAAACCGTCAATGTGGGTTCGATTCCTGCCACCCCTGCCAAAGAAACGACAATTATGTTTAGGAATTTTATAAACAACTGTAAGGAATCTTACAACGAGCTTGTCCATAAAACGACATGGCCTTCGGGCAAAGAACTTTCCAGCAGCGCAGTCATCGTATTAGTTGCTTCCCTTTTGATTGCTGTTGTTGTGTTCTTGTTGGATAAATGCTTTGAGGGAATAATGACCATCATTTACCCCTAATTCGTAAGACAATGACTGTAGAAAAGAAATGGTATGTACTCAAAGCCATCAGTGGCAAAGAGGCCAAGGTAAAGGAATATCTTGAGCTTGATGCCAGAAAAAATGGTCTTGAGGACAGGATTTCAGAGGTTTTGATACCGACTGAGAAGGTCGTGCAGGTGCGTAGTGGCAAGAAGGTAGTGAAAGAACGCAGCTATCTTCCCGGTTATGTGCTTGTTGAGGCAGTTTTGGACGGAGATATCAAACAGCGTCTCAGAAATTGTCCCAATGTCTTAGGTTTCCTTGGAGGCATGGATAATCCAACCCCTCTCAGACCTTCTGAGGTCAGCCGCATCCTCGGTTCTGCTGAAGAACAGGAAGAGCAGCCGGAAGAGGTGATTGTACCTTTTATCGTAGGCGAGACGGTAAAAGTTACCTTCGGACCGTTTTCAGGTTTCAACGGTACTATTGAAGAAGTTGACAACGCGAAGAAGAAGCTCAAGGTCACGGTCAAGATTTTCGGACGCAAGACTCCGATAGATCTTGGTTTTATGCAGGTAGAGAAGGAATAGTTTCCTGTCTTTCAGGAAACGTCCCGCTCTTATATAGTGTTATTTTTATATTGATTCACAATGGCTAAAGAAGTTGCTGGAATAATCAAATTACAGATTAAAGGAGGCGCTGCAAATCCATCACCACCTGTAGGCCCGGCTCTGGGTTCCAAGGGTTTGAACATAATGGAGTTTTGTAAGCAATTCAATGCCAGAACACAGGATAAGTCTGGCAAGGTATTGCCTGTCATCATTACCTATTATGGTGACAAGTCGTTTGATTTTGTCATAAAGACTCCGCCTGTGGCAATTCAGTTGAAGGAAGCTGCTAAGGCATCAAAGGGCTCTGCTGAGCCTAACCGTAAGAAGGTTGCCTCTGTGACGAAAGAACAGGTAATGGCGATTGCCCAGGACAAGATGCCGGATCTCAACTGCTTTACTATCGAGTCCGCTGCCTCAATGGTTGCCGGTACTGCGCGTAGTATGGGTATAACAGTGAAAGACTAATCCGGTAATCACATTTAAAGTTTGAACAGATGGGTAAACTTACTAAAAATCAAAAGATAGCCGCTTCCAAGATGGATGCGGCTAAGGCTTATACCCTCAAGGAGGCATCTCAGTTGGTGAAGGATATTACCACTACCAAGTTCGATGCATCGGTTGATATCGATGTCCGCCTTGGAGTTGATCCCCGTAAGGCCAACCAGATGGTCCGTGGCGTTGTATCTCTTCCTAACGGAACAGGTAAGGTCGTGAGAGTCTTGGCTCTCGTAACCCCTGATCAGGAGGCAGCCGCCAAGGAGGCAGGTGCTGATTACACAGGATTTGAGGAGTATATTGACAAGATTAAGGGTGGTTGGACTGATATTGACGTGATCATTACGATGCCGTCGTTGATGGGAAAACTTGGCCCTCTCGGTCGTGTACTCGGTCCCCGTGGTTTAATGCCTAATCCAAAGAGTGGTACAGTTACTATGGACGTTCCAAAGGCTGTCCGGGAAGTCAAGCAGGGTAAGATTGACTTCAAGGTTGACAAGTCCGGTATTGTCCATACATCTATCGGTAAGGTTTCATTCGAGGCTGAGGCTATCAGACAGAATGCAAAGGAGTTCATTGATATGATCAATAAGCTCAAACCTGCTGCGGCAAAGGGTACTTATATCAAGAGTATTTATCTCTCAAGTACGATGAGCAAGGGTATCAGGATTGATCTCAAGAGTTTGGATGAAATTTAAACCTGAAGCGAAATGAAAAAAGAAGATAAAGCGATTGTTATCGGGAACCTGAAGCAGACTATTCAGAGTTATCCGTGTTTATATATTGTCAATGTCACCGGTCTGAACTCCACTGCTACAAGCGATTTGAGAAGGAAGTGCTTCAAGCAGGAGATTAAGATGGTGCTCGTCAAGAACACACTTCTTCAGAAGGCTCTTGAGCAGCTTGACACAGACTACTCTCCGTTGTATGGTTCTCTGAAGGGAACATCAGCGCTGCTGTTGTCAAATGTCGCAAATGCTCCTGCAAAGCTGATTAAGGAAACTTGTGACAAGAAAACCGGTATACCGGGTCTGAAGGCCGCATACGCCGAGGAGAGTTTCTACATTGGTGCAGACCAGTTGGAAACCTTGGTGAATATCAAGAGCAAGAAGGAACTTATCGCGGATGTCATCGCATTGCTGCAGTCTCCGGCGAAGAATGTTGTTTCTGCTTTGCAGTCGGGTGCAAATACCCTGCACGGAGTGCTTAAGACTCTGGGCGAAAGAGGAGAATAATTTATTATCAGTAGTACAAACCAATTAAATTTATACAAAAATGGCTGATTTAAAAGCATTAGCAGAAGAACTGGTCAATCTGACCGTTAAAGAGGTTAACGAACTTGCTAACATCCTGAAGGACGAGTATGGCATTGAGCCTGCAGCTGCCGCTGTAGCTGTTGCTGCCGCCGGTCCTGCTGCCGCTGCTGAAGCTGCAGAGGAAAAGTCTTCATTTGATGTAATCCTGAAGGGCTTCGGTGCTAACAAGCTCGGAGTTGTAAAGGCTGTCAAGGAAGCTTGTGGTCTGGGTCTGAAGGAGGCTAAGGATCTTGTTGACGCTGCACCTAGCACAGTTAAGGAAGGTCTTGCCAAGAACGAGGCTGAGTCTTTGAAGAAGACACTCGAGGAGGCTGGAGCAGAAGTTGAACTTAAATAACAAGGACCTGCTGGTCAGGTAATGGTTAAGTAGTCCCATTGACGGCATTCATAGCCGTCAGGGGTACTTAACCTTTTTGTGCGTTTATTTACAACTTCTCCAACTCATTCATCCCAAGATATGTCTTCAATTACTGACAGCCAGAGAATTAATTTCGCATCCGTAAGAAATCCGCTGCCGTGTCCGGACTTTCTTGAAGTCCAGCTCAAGTCATTCAAGGATTTCCTTCAACTGGATACACCCCCCGAAAAAAGAAAGAACGAGGGTCTCTACAAAGTTTTTTCGGACAATTTCCCGATAGCTGATACGAGGAATAATTTTGTCCTGGAGTTTCTGGATTATTTCATAGACCCGCCACGCTACTCGATAGAGGAGTGCCTGGAGCATGGTCTGACCTATAGCGTACCTCTCAAGGCGAAGCTGAAGCTGTATTGTACGGATCCCGATCATGAGGATTTCGATACGGTAATTCAGGATGTCTATCTCGGTCCTATTCCTTATATGACCGAGCAGGGTACTTTCATTATCAGTGGTGCTGAACGCGTTGTTGTATCACAGCTGCACCGTTCGCCTGGCGTATTTTTCGGCCAGAGCATCCATTCAAACGGAACTCCGCTTTACAGCGCACGTATTATTCCGTTCAAGGGCTCTTGGATAGAGTTTGCGACAGACATCAATGACGTGATGTATGCATACATCGACCGTAAGAAGAAACTGCCTGTCACAACATTGCTGCGTGCCATCGGTTTTGAGACCGACCGTCAGATTCTGGATATATTCGATCTGGCAGAAGAGATAAAGGTAAACAAGACCAATCTCAAGAAATGTATCGGCCGTAAACTTGCCGCGCGTATTCTGCACACATATCAGGAGGATTTTGCCGATGCGGATACCGGCGAGGTTATCTCGACCGAGCGTTATGAGGTTATCCTTGAGCGTGAGACTGAAATACAGCAGGACAATATTGATGCCATACTTGAGTCTGGAGTCGAGACTATTCTTGTACACAAGGATGATGCCACCCAGTCTGACTATTCAATAATATTCAATACGCTGCAGAAGGACACCTGTAACTCGGAGCGCGATGCTGTCATATATATATACAGGTTATTGCGCAATGCGGATCCTGCAGACGATGCGATGGCACGTGATGTCATCAACAACCTGTTCTTCTCGGACAAGCGTTATGACTTGGGTGAGGTAGGCCGTTACCGTGTCAACCGCAAACTTGGTCTATCTACCGATATGTCGATAGGTGTCCTTACAAAGGAGGATATCATTGAGATTATCAAATATCTGATTGAGCTGGTGAACTCAAAGGCGGTGGTCGATGATATTGACCACTTGAGCAACCGTCGCGTACGTACTGTGGGCGAGCAGTTGAGCAATCAGTTTGCAATCGGTCTGGCACGTATGGCGCGTACCATACGTGAGCGTATGAACGTGCGTGACAATGAGGTGTTCAAACCGACAGATCTTATCAACGCGAAGACTGTATCGTCAGTAATCAATTCGTTCTTCGGTACGAATCCTCTGTCACAGTTTATGGATCAGACTAACCCGCTGGCTGAGATTACCCACAAGCGCCGTATGTCTGCTCTCGGTCCTGGCGGTCTGTCACGTGACCGTGCCGGATTCGAGGTTCGTGACGTGCACTATACCCATTACGGACGTCTCTGTCCTATTGAGACTCCTGAGGGTCCGAACATCGGTCTGATATCTTCTCTCTGTATATATGCTAAAATCAATGATCTCGGTTTCATTGAGACTCCATACCGCAAGGTCGCTGATTCTCACGTGAATCTGAACAACGATGAGGTTCTTTATCTGACAGCTGAAGAGGAAGAGAACAGGATTATCGGTCAGGGCAATGCACCGTACGATGCCAAGGGCAAGTTCATACGCAATAAGGTTAAGGCCCGTAGGGATGCCGACTTCCCTGTTGTGGCTCCTGAGGAGGTTGAGCTGATGGATGTATCTCCGCAGCAGATTGCCTCAATCGCGGCTGCACTGATTCCTTTCCTTGAGCACGATGATGCCAACCGTGCCCTGATGGGATCGAACATGATGCGTCAGGCAGTTCCTCTTATGCGTACCGAGTCTCCTATCGTTGGAACCGGTATTGAGAAGCAGCTTGCCGAGGATTCACGTACCCAGCTTACCGCTGAGGGTGACGGTACTGTCACTTTTGTGGATGCTGCCACGATACGTATCCTTTACGACCGCACGGAGGATGATGAGTTTGTAAGTTTCGAACCGGCGGAGAAGGAATACAGGATTCCGAAATTCCGTCGTACGAACCAGAATATGACCATTGACCTGCGCCCGATCTGTGAGAAGGGCGACCGTGTCAAGGCCGGTGACATACTTACTGAGGGATATTCGACTGCGAATGGGGAGCTGGCTCTTGGCAAGAACCTTCTGGTCGCATATATGCCTTGGAAGGGTTATAACTACGAGGATGCCATCGTACTTAACGAGCGTGTGGTCCGTGAGGATATTCTGACATCGGTTCACGTGGATGAGTTCGCACTTGAGGTGCGCGAGACAAAGCGCGGCATGGAGGAGCTTACATCCGATATACCTAATGTCAGTGAGGATGCCACCAAGGATCTTGACGAGAATGGTATCATACGAATCGGCGCATACGTTGAGCCGGGTGATATCCTGATTGGCAAGATTACACCGAAGGGTGAGTCTGACCCGTCACCTGAAGAGAAACTTCTGCGTGCCATCTTCGGCGACAAGGCCGGTGACGTGAAGGATGCTTCATTGAAGGCTTCTCCATCGTTGAAGGGTGTTGTCGTTGGCAAGAAGCTCTTTGCGCGTGCTATCAAGACACGTGGCTCAAAGAGTGCTGACAAGGCACGTCTGCCACTTATCGATGAGGAGTTTGAGGAGCAGACCGGCTCATTGAAGGAAGTGCTTGTATCGAAGCTGATGAAACTGACGGAGAAGAAGGTTTCACAGGGTGTATGCGATTTGCTTGGTACGGATATCATTCCAAAGGGTGCCCGTTTCAACAAGGAGACACTGTCGTCAATCGACTACTTCTCCATTCAGTCAAATGAGTGGACTAATGATGAATATACCAACAATCTCATAAGTCGTCTGATTGTAAATTATCTGCGTAAGTACAAGGAGTATGATGCAGACAACAAGCGCAAGAAATTTGCCCTTACCATAGGTGATGAGCTGCCTTCAGGCGTTATCCAGATGGCTAAGGTATATATCGCCAAGAAACGTAAGATCGGTGTAGGTGACAAGATGGCCGGACGTCACGGTAACAAGGGTATCGTGAGCCGCGTCGTAAAGCAGGAGGATATGCCTTTCCTGGCAGACGGTACTCCTGTTGATATTGTACTGAACCCGCTGGGTGTGCCTTCACGTATGAATATCGGTCAGATATTCGAGGCTGTTCTCGGACATGCCGGACGTGAACTCGGTGTCAGATTCGCTACTCCTATTTTTGATGGAGCCTCAATAGACGATCTCAATGAATGGACCGACAAGGCCGGGCTGCCGAGATACGGCAAAACCCAACTGTATGATGGCGGTACCGGTGAGCCGTTTGACCAGTGTGCTACAGTAGGTGTTACCTATATGCTTAAGCTCGGTCATATGGTTGAAGACAAGATGCATGCACGTTCAATAGGCCCGTATTCTCTGATTACGCAGCAGCCTCTTGGCGGTAAGGCTCAGTTCGGTGGCCAGCGTTTCGGAGAGATGGAGGTCTGGGCTCTTGAGGCATTCGGTGCATCGCACGTACTTCAGGAGATTCTGACTATCAAGTCTGATGATGTGACCGGCCGTTCAAAGGCTTACGAGGCAATTGTCAAGGGTGATCCAATGCCTACTCCAGGTATTCCTGAGTCGCTTAATGTATTGTTGCATGAGCTTCGTGGACTTGGACTCAGCATCGCACTCGATTAATTCATCACTTAATTCAAGAAGAGTATGCCTTTCAAGAAAGATACAAAGACAAAGAGCAATTTCTCGAAGATTACCATAAGTCTGGCCTCGCCTGAGGAGATTCTGGCAAATTCCAGTGGTGAGGTCCTGAAACCTGAGACCGTCAACTACCGTACATACAAGCCTGAGCGTGACGGCTTGTTCTGCGAGCGTATATTCGGTCCTGTGAAGGATTATGAGTGCCATTGCGGAAAGTACAAACGCATACGTTATAAAGGTATTGTCTGCGACCGTTGCGGTGTTGAGGTGACAGAGAAGAAGGTACGTCGTGAGCGTATGGGACATATCTCCCTGATTGTACCGGTAGCCCATATCTGGTATTTCCGTTCACTTCCGAACAAGATAGGTTATCTGCTGGGTATTCCTACAAAGCAGCTTGACTCCATTATATATTATGAACGCTACGTGGTTATCCAGCCGGGTATCTTTGCCGAGAGTGGCAAGGGTCAGTTGGGTTCATCAAAGCTTGACCTGCTGTCAGAAGAGGAGTATCTGAATGTCGTTGATTCCCTGCCAAGGGATAATCAGTCATTGGATGACAGCAACCCTGACAAGTTCATTGCCAAGATGGGTGCCGATGCCGTCTATGATTTGCTATGCCAGCTTAATCTGGAGCAGTTGTCAGCTGACCTCCGTGCACGTGCCAACAGTGACACATCACAGCAGCGCAAGACCGAGGCTCTGAAGCGTTTACAGGTTGTGGAGTCGTTCCGCGCATCGGGTGATTTGAACCGTCCTGAATGGATGATTCTGAAGGTTATTCCTGTCACTCCCCCGGAGCTTCGTCCTCTCGTTCCGTTGGACGGCGGTCGTTTTGCCACATCTGACCTGAACGATTTGTACCGCAGGGTAATCATACGTAATAACCGTCTTAAGAAACTTATTGAGATAAAGGCTCCTGAGGTGATTCTCCGTAATGAGAAACGTATGCTTCAGGAAGCAGTTGACAGCTTGTTTGACAATAGCCGCAAGTCAAGCGCAGTGAAGAGTGAGGCTAACCGTCCGCTCAAGTCACTGAGTGACTCGCTGAAAGGTAAGCAGGGCCGCTTCCGTCAGAATCTGCTCGGCAAGCGTGTCGATTATTCCGCACGTTCAGTCATCGTGGTAGGTCCTGAGTTGAAGATGGGTGAGTGCGGTCTGCCGAAACTTATGGCTGCCGAACTTTACAAGCCGTTCATTATCCGTAAGCTTATTGAGCGTGGAATTGTGAAGACCGTGAAATCAGCAAAGAAGATAGTTGACCGCAAGGATCCTATAATATGGGATATCCTTGAGTACGTTATGAAGGGTCACCCGGTTCTTCTGAACCGTGCTCCGACACTGCACCGTCTGGGTATTCAGGCGTTCCAGCCCAAGATGATAGAGGGTAAGGCCATTCAGCTGCACCCGCTGGCCTGTACGGCTTTCAATGCTGACTTCGACGGTGACCAGATGGCTGTCCACCTTCCTCTGAGCAATGAGGCTGTACTTGAGGCTCAGATGCTGATGCTCCAGTCACACAATATTCTGAATCCGGCCAACGGTGCTCCTATCACTGTGCCTGCTCAGGATATGGTACTTGGTCTGTATTACATCACCAAGCTCCGTCATTCGATTAAGGATGACAAGGGCAACATCATTGAAGATGTAAAGGGTGAGGGTATGACGTTCTATGGTCCTGAGGAGGCTTTGATTGCCTATAATGAGGGGCGTGTGGATATTCACGCCATTGTGAAGGTGATGGTTAAGGATATTGATGAGCAGGGTAATCCATGCAGGCATCTTGTTGAGACATCTGTAGGTCGTATCATTGTAAATGAGATTGTTCCGGATGAGGTAGGCTACATCAACTACATCATTTCAAAGAAGACTCTGCGCGACCTGATCAGCGATGTCATCAAGAAGGTTGGTGTAAGCCGTGCCTGCGAATTTCTGGACGGCATCAAGAACTTGGGTTACAAGATGGCATTCCAGGGTGGTCTGTCATTCAACCTTAACGATATCATCATACCTAAGGAGAAGGAAGAACTCGTTGCCAAAGGCAATGAGGAAGTTGATGGTATTCTCGCTGAGTATAATATGGGTCTTATTACTGATAACGAGCGTTACAACAAGGTCATCGATGTCTGGACCCATGTCAATGAGGATTTGTCGAAGGTTCTGATGAAGACTATTTCGTCCGATGACCAGGGATTCAATTCAGTATATATGATGCTGGATTCCGGAGCTCGTGGATCGAAGGAGCAGATTCGTCAGCTGTCCGGTATGCGTGGTCTGATGGCCAAGCCGCAGAAGGCGGGTGCTGAAGGCGCACAGATTATTGAGAACCCGATTCTTTCAAACTTCAAGGAGGGTCTGTCAGTGCTGGAGTACTTCATATCTACTCATGGTGCCCGTAAGGGTCTTGCCGATACCGCTCTGAAGACTGCTGATGCAGGTTATCTGACACGTCGTCTCGTTGATGTCAGCCACGATGTCATCATTACCGAGGAGGATTGCGGTACGCTTCGTGGTCTTGTATGCAGCGCATTGAAGGAGAATGATGAGGTTGTAGCATCACTGTATGAGAGAATTCTGGGTCGTGTATCCGTACACGATGTCATCCATCCGACAACCGGTGAGCTTCTGGTGGCCGGCGGTGATATGATTACCGAGGATGTTGCAAAGAAGATAGACGAGTCTCCTATTGAGACAGTCGAGATACGTTCAGTGCTGACCTGTGAATCGAAGCATGGTGTCTGCGCCAAGTGTTATGGTCGTAACCTTGCTACCAGCCGTCTTGTTGAGAAGGGTGAGGCTGTGGGAGTTATTGCTGCCCAGTCAATCGGTGAGCCTGGTACCCAGCTGACACTCCGTACATTCCATGCCGGTGGTACTGCATCGAACATTGCGGCCAACTCACGTCTGACAGCCAAGAATGACTCCCGCGTTGAGTTTGAGGAACTCCGTACTGTCGATGCAAAGAAGGAGGATGGTACAGCATACCGCATTGTGGTAGGTCGTCTTGGTGAGGCCAAGTTCATAGACCAGAACACAGGTATTGTACTTTCTACCCATACATTGCCATACGGTTCATCACTCTATATCAATGACAAGGATGTGGTGAAGAAGGGTGACCTGATAGCCGAGTGGGATCCGTTCAATGCGGTAATCATTACCGAGGTTGAGGGTAAGGTAAGTCTTGATTCTGTCATTCAGGGTGTTACATACAAGGTTGAGTCTGATGAGTCAACAGGTCTTGAGGAGATAATCATTACCGAGACTCATGATAAGACAAAGATTCCTACTGCGCATATCGTTGACAGAAATGGAGAGATTCTCCGTTCATATAACTTGCCTGTAGGCGGTCACGTAGTTGTCAAGGATGGTCAGAAGCTTGCTGCAGGTGACATTCTTGTCAAGATTCCGCGTGTTCAGGGCAAGGCTGGTGATATTACCGGTGGTCTGCCGCGTGTTACTGAGTTGTTTGAGGCCCGTAATCCGTCCAATCCTGCTATTGTGGCCGAAATTGACGGTACAATCAATATGGGTAAGATCAAGCGTGGTAACCGTGAGATTTCAGTGGTATCACGTGCCGGCGATGAGCGTAAGTATCTGGTTGCACTGTCCAAACAGATTCTTGTTCAGGAGGGCGACTATGTGCGTGCCGGAACGCCGTTGTCAGACGGTGTGGTGACTCCGTCGGATATCCTTGCCATCAAGGGCCCGACTGCAGTACAGGAATATATCGTTAATGAAGTTCAGGATGTATATCGTCTGCAGGGTGTGAAGATCAATGACAAGCACTTTGAGATTATAGTCCGTCAGATGATGCGTAAGGTTGAAATCAATGATCCGGGTGATACCCGTTTCCTTGAGCAGCAGTATGTTGACAAATTGGAGTTCATGGATGAGAATGACCGCATCTGGGGTAAGAAGTATGTTACCGATGCCGGTGATTCCGAGACTATGATGGTCGGTCAGATTGTAACGGCACGCAAGCTTCGCGATGAGAACTCAATGTTGAAACGTAAGGATTTGCGTCCCGTTCAGACCCGTGATGCGCGTCCTGCTACTTCAACACAGGTTCTTCAGGGTATCACACGTGCGGCTCTCCAGACATCAAGCTTCATGTCTGCCGCATCTTTCCAGGAAACGACAAAGGTTTTGAACGAGGCTGCCATAAACGGCAAGTCAGACTTCCTGCTTGGCATGAAGGAGAACGTTATCTGCGGTCATCTGATTCCGGCCGGTACAGGTCTGCGCGATTTCGACCACATTATTGTCGCAAACAGGGATGAGTATGAGAAACTCCAGGCTGAGCGTACGTTGGTGACTGATTTTGAGCAGCCGTCGCAGGAATAATTGATTGGAAACTTGATAGGGAGGGGGTGTCGGTATCCGGTGACCCCCTCATTTTTTTAGAAGCGTTTACCTATGCAGAATTCCAGATTGTCGGCCCGTACACAGTTATATGCGCGACAGTTGAGTGCCAGAAAGATGTTGCCTGCTTTCGGGAGATAGTATCTGGCTCCCAGTTTTTCAAAGACTATGGTCCTGCTTTCGTACAGACCCAGTTCCCGGTAGAGGTACAGACCGATGGAGCCGTACATTGTGAATCGTGGTGAGAGGTAAAGTTCGTGTGCTGACGAAATGCCAAGCTGTATAGGGTGGTATCCGTCCGGTGATGTATCTCCGAGCAGCAGTTTGTCACATTCTTTCAGTATATCCGTATCGGATGTGTAAAAGATGTCTAATTGGGCACCTGTAGAGTATATGTGCGAAATTTTCCATAGAATATCTCCGCCAATTACAGCTCTCCATTCCGGAGTCCCTCCCATTGTCTCCGGCATACCGTGTTGCTGCGCCCTGCTCATATATGGGGCAGCTCCGGCATAGATGTCCCAGTTGTGCCCGCTTGCTTTATCTGTTTTGGCGAAATGAGCGGGCCGTCCCCGATATGGCGTACCAAGGTGGTATCGCATAAAGAGTTCTACACCATATTCATTCAATCCTACGTTCGGTAGTTTTACTCTGCCGTTGGAGTGATGCCAGAACATAGGGGAAAGTCCCAGTTCCAGTTGTGGCGTAATGAAGTATCTCAGATATGGGCCGATACCGGCAAATAATGTCAGGTGACTGCCGAGAAACCAGTTGCCTCTGTTTGTCGCCGCATCATATATTTCTTTAGTATATCCGATACCGGCTTCACCGTAGATACCAAGTGAAAGTTTCTTTGATCTGTACAAATCCCACTCGGAAAAAAGATAGAGATTATAGATATTGGACAGACTGACATTACGTTCCTTGTTACATTCCAGACAATCGTACAGTGACACGGAGAAACCTACACCTGCCGTCGGGTAATTCCACGCATCGCGTATGTATGACGAGTCTTTTGGAGAGTGGTTGAATCCGAAGGCGATATCAAAATGAGGGTATCCGCTGTTGTGCTCCAGAAGCAGTTCCGCAGCATCGTCTATATTGGAAAACCTGCCGTATCTTCCTCCCAACCGTATGCTCATATCCGGCTTATCTGCCAATATCTGGAGGGGTATCAGAAATAATGCAGGCATCAGCCATTTGTGCAGATATGTACAAACCGGTATTTTCATTTCGCTCAGACTGCCGGGAGGCTGTTTCCGTTTATTTTGCGATATATGTCAAGTGCATATACATCGGTCATTCCGGAGATGTAGTCCAATACGGCAAGAACCTTTGTGTATATATCCGGTCCGTTGATTTCGTATTGACTTGATACCCTGTTGATGAGAAGCTTTGAATATTCCCGCTCAGGATTCAGGACCGCATCGGTCATCAGTTCAAGCAAGGTGCTGATAATGCGGAATCCGGCCAATTCCACATCAAGAACCTCTTTCGATTTGTATATACGCTCTATGGAAATCTTACTGAGGTGATTGTAAGCTTCTTTCGGAGTCTCGTTGATATGTTTGATCAGTGAGCCCTGGAATGTTCCGTCAAGTATTGGATGCTCGTTTTGAATGAACACATCAGTACATTCCTGAATCAGCATACCTATGAGTTTGGAGCGCAGATACGATACCTGCTCGTTTGCATCACTCACCATAGAGCATATACTTTGGGCGTGTGCCCGCTCTTCATCGGACAGGAATGCCAGCATAAGTTCCTTTGTCTGCTCCGTTGGAATCAGACGCAGTTTGTGGGCATCTTCCAGATCCATCAGAAGGTAGCAGATATCATCGGCGGCCTCTACGAGCCAGACGAACGGGTATCTTGTATACTTCAGAGGTTCTCCCGGGGCACTGAGGCGTATCATCCCAAGTTCTGTTGCTATCCGCTCAAATGCAGCGGCATCGCTGTCGAAGAAGCCGAACTTGTGCCTGCCTTCCGCATATACCGATGAATACGGATATTTTGCGATGGATGCCAGTGTAGAGTAGGTCATTGCAAACCCTCCGTCACGTCGGCCAAGGAATTTGTGAGCCAAAAGGCGGAAGGCGTTGGCATTGCCTTCAAAGTTGATAATGTCTGTCCACCAGGCCGGAACCTGCTGGAGCTGTTCTTTAAGCGCTTGCCCCTTGCCTTCAGTGAAATATGCGGAGATGGCTTTCTCGCCGGAATGACCGAAAGGCGGATTACCCATATCGTGCGCAAGGCAGGCCGCACTGACAATATTGCCGGTCTCGGAAATCAGCGTATCCTTAAGCTCCGGATACATACGGGTCAGACGGCGTGAAATGCCGTTGCCGAGTGAACGTCCTACACAAGCCACTTCAAGGCTATGTGTAAGCCTGTTGTGTACGAAAATGCTTCCTGGCAGAGGAAACACCTGGGTCTTGTTCTGCAACCGCCGGAACGGTGCGGAAAATATCAGGCGGTCGTAATCACGCTGGAATGTGGAGCGGTCTGAATTGTTGTTCTCATACAGAGTCTCCATTCCAAGTCTTTTACCCGATATGATATTCCCCCATTCCATAAAGCACATTCAATGATGTCTCAAAATTAATTATTACTTTCGCAGAAACCAAATAATAGGGATATGCAGGTTAATATTATAAACCGTTCGAAACATAAACTGCCGGAATATGCCACAGCATTATCCGCCGGTATGGATCTCAGAGCCAATATTGATGGGCCGATAGTACTGAAGCCGATGGAGCGCAGGCTTATACCTACGGGTCTTTTTATTTCATTGCCACGTGGATATGAGGCACAGGTAAGGCCTCGTAGCGGTCTGGCCATCAAGAAGGGAGTTACAGTCCTGAACTCTCCCGGAACCATTGATGCCGATTATCGTGGAGAGATAGGAGTGATTCTCATAAATCTGTCCGGCGAGGACTTCATCATAGAGGACGGTGAGAGAATAGCCCAGATGGTCATTGCACGCTATGAGCAGATTGACTGGAATGCAGTTGATACGCTGGATGAGACAGAGCGTGGTGCCGGTGGATTCGGTCACAGCGGAAAAAAATGACGTCACTTGTGAGACGGTTTAGACATAATCTCATTATTATCCAGTTTCTGGCACTTCAATTGTGTGCCGGCAATGTTGTCGCGGATAACGGCGACAAGTTTGACTATTATTTCTACGAGGCTGTGAATCAGGGAAGCCAGAGACATTATGCCGAGGCTTTTGACCTGTTGCTGTATTGCAATGAGCTTAATCCGTCGTCAGCGGCGGTGAAATATGAGCTGGCACAGTATTACGTAATGTTGGGTGACAAGGTACGTCCTGGTGTGCTGTTGCGTGAGGCTGTTGAGCGGGAGCCTGACAACTATTGGTATTGGCAGATGCTTGGGGGATATTATGCCCGTGTGCATCAATATACGGAGGCAATAGGCATATTTGAGAAAATGGCTGCGCATTTCCCTACCAGAATTGATATTCTGTCAGGGCTGATGTCATTATATGAGGAAGCAGGTGAATACAGGAAGGGATTGTCGGTGCTTGACAGGATAGAACTCCTGGAGGGAGAGTCAATGGAATGGACTATCCAGAGATTCCAGCTTTATGTGGAGATGAATGATATCGATTCTGCATACATAGTCATCAGGCCGAATGTGGAGTGGTTTATTGGGACATTCTCTGACATAGTAAGCAGCTATTCCGAACTCAACACCATACGGTCATTATGTCGTCTTGCCGTTAAGGATGCCCCTGAGAACCTGGCACTGCATTATTGGAATGCTGTTTCAGAAGTGCGGGGTGGTGAGATTGAGGCAGCCTTGAAGGCTATAGGAAATGGCATTTCAAATATTGATGAGAACTCTGACAGTGCAGATGCCGCCAAGCTATATACATTGAGGGGGGATATATATTACACTCTCCGGAAGATGCCGGAAGTATATGACTCGTATGAAAAGGCATTGTCATTTAATCCGGATGACAATATGACGGCGAACAATCTGGCATATTTTCTGTCGTTGGATAAGCGTGAGCTTGCAAAGGCGGAGTCTATGAGCCGCAAGACAATAGAAGAAGAGCCTCTGAATGCCACCTATCTTGATACGTATGCGTGGATATTGTTTACTCAGGGCAGGTACAAGGAGGCTTTGGAATATATTGAGAGGGCTGTCCAGTGTCAGGGTGAGCCAAGTGCCGATGTGATGGAGCATTGCGGTGACATCAATTATATGAACGGGAATGTTGATGCGGCACTTCATTACTGGCACGAGGCGGTGGAACTGCATAGTGAGTCAAAGACGATTGAGCAGAAAATCATACAGAAAAGATTTCTGGAGGATGAGAAATAAGGGATTGTATATTTTGCTTGCAGTGTGCATTGCCTTGGCGTTTGCATCGTGTAGGACAACTGAGGTTGCACAGCGTAGTGGCGGACGGGTCTCTAAAAAGGTGTCGGCAGCTGCGCCTTCAGTGAGAAATGTCAGTGGAAAGATAGCTGTCACCGTGGGTTCAACCGGACCTCTGACAGTGAGCGCGGATATGAGCTGGAACGAATGTATCAAGTTGTCGTACAATGCATTGGGACTGTTGGAAATTGCAAATGTCACGCTGACTCCCGAGGACGTGACGATAATCAACAGGGTGAATGGAGTATATTGTCAGGAACCGTATTCATCCCTGCCTTATATTGGAGCATTGAAACTGGATTTCAAAACAGTGCAGGGCATACTTTGGGGCAGGGCTGTATCCGCAGGCAAATGTGAGACCGATGCGGACGGAAATATTTCCCGTATCTCGATGTCATCTGTAGTGTATAAGGCTACGGTGGATTATTCAGGACGGACAATGCTCTCGCAGGATTGCGGTTTGCCGTCTGTGGCCTCAGTGTCTGTAAATTCGGGCGGCAGGTCTTTGTCGGTAAGAATGAGGTATAACAGTTTTACAGTTACAGCCGGGTCAAACGGTACGGTCAATTCCGTTTCCAGCCTGAAAAAGGTATCTTCGTCCGAGATGATTGATATTCTGAAGAAATATTTATGAGGTCCTGGTTTTTGATTCTTGCGTGTCTGATGTTGTCAGTGCTGTCGTTGTATGGACAGGATGATGCAGTGGAACGCATGAAAAGGCAGAAAGCCGAAATAGAACGTCAGGTGGCCGCTTCAGAAAAGCTGCTCAGTTCCACAGACAGGGACATAAAAAGTCAGGTTGCCAGTCTGAATGTATTGTCCGAACGCTTGAAGGGACGCCGTAAGCTGCTTGATCAGGTGAAGCAGGAAGTCCGTTCCCTGACATTGCAGGTGGATGAACTTGACAGAGAATTGCGGAAACTTCAAAAAGAGTATGGTGAATGTCAGGAAAGATATGCGGAAGCCTGCCGTTTTCATCAGAAACAGAAGGCATCGCTAGATCCGTTGATGTTCCTTTTCTCGTCGCAGGACTATCGCCAGCTTACGCGACGTCTCCGGTATCTGAAAGAATATTCAGGTTCTCTCCATGCACTTGCGGATGAGATATCTGCAAAGCAGAGGGAGATTGGGGCGAAACGTCAGGAAATAGAGAAGGTAAGGAATGAAAAACTCCAGTTACAGGAAGAATTGACAAGGCAGGAGGCCAGTGCTAGAAGCGAGGAACAGAAGCAGAAGCAGCTTATCGATAAACTTAAATCAAAGAGTTCGTCCTTGAAAAAAGAGATAAGCCGTCAGCAAAAGGAGATTACCGCACTGGGTAAGGAAATAGACCGTCAGATTGCCGAAGCCATCAGGAAAAGCAAAGCTGCAAAAAAGACCAAGGAGGAGTCGGAGGTTGATTTGAAACTGAGTGGCAGCTTTGAAAGCAACAAGGGCAGGCTGCCTGTTCCGATTACCGGCCCTTATCTCGTGGTCGGTAACTATGGTATGCAGAGTGTTGCGGGTATGAAGGATGTCCGTCTGAATAATCTCGGCATAGACCTGCAGGGTGAGCCCGATGCGGAGGCAAGGTCGGTGTTTGACGGTGAGGTAACTACTGTCTTCCAGCAGGGTAAAGGCCAGATAGGTGTGCTGGTGCGTCACGGTTCTTATATATCCGTATATTGTAACCTTAAGAGTACCGATGTGGTGAAAGGCGACAAAGTGAAGACAGGTGATACGATAGGCACTGTAGGTACAGATTCATCGGGTAAAACCGTACTTCACTTCCAACTGCACAAGGAAACCCAGAAACTCAATCCGTCAGACTGGATCAAGAAGTGACAGGTACGTGGGTATTGCCTCGGACAGTTCGTCTATCATTATGAACTCATCGGCGGAATGCGAACGCGAAGACATACCCGGCCCCATCTTGAATGAAGGACATTCCAGCAATGCCTGGTCGGACAGCGTCGGTGAGCCGAATGGTTTCAACCCGAGGCTGACGGCACGTCTGATGAGCGGATGCGAACTGTCTATGCCTGATGAGTTCAGATCCATTGAGCGGGCCTTGATGTCGCACCATTCAGGAAGCTCTCTGCGCAATGTGCCGAATATCTCTTCGTTCGTGTAGTATTCGTTTCCGCGTATATCGACTGTCAGCGTGCAGAGATCCGGGACAACATTGTGCTGGGTGCCGGCATTGATTACGGTAACAGTCATCCTGACGGGACCGAGCAGAGGAGAGATTTTATCAAACCGATACTCCCGGATGAAGCGTATCACATCTTCGGCGCGGTAGATGGCATTGATACCCTCATCTCTTGCTGCGTGGCCGGATTTGCCGTGAATACCCATGTCCAGTACCAGAAGTCCTTTCTCGGCTATGGCAGGCTGCATACCTGTAGGCTCGCCAACAAGGGCAACTTCAAGCGGAGGTAGCATTGATGCCATCTTCCGCATTCCTTCCGCGCCACCTACCTCTTCCTGAGCTGTTGCCAGAAAAATCAGATTCAGACTGTTCGGATTCCGGTCAATGAGATAAAATGTCTGCAATAGTGAGACAAGGCTTGCCCCGGCATCGTTGGAACCGAGACCGTATAGTCTGCCGTTCTCAATTTGTGGATTGAACGGGTCACGTGTCCAACTTGCTACCGGTTTCACGGTGTCAATATGCGAATTGAGCAGAAAAGCCGGCTTGCCGGGATTATAGTAGTGGCTCTTGCACAGGATGTTATTGTCTGTGCGTTCCACATTATATCCGTGCGCTATGATGTCCTGCCGGATGATATCAGCGGCCGCAGATTCATTGCGGCTGGTTCTTGGCGTGGAAATAAGTTTTTTCAGAAGCTCCAGTGCCTCTTGTTTGGCAGTGTCGATGCTCATATCGCTGATTCTTAATGCTTGGAGCAAAGGTAGCAACTATTGACAAATAAATACTACCTTTGTACCCAAATCGGAAAGAATGATTACAACAGAACAACTTAAGGATGCCGTTGACAGGACAGAGGCCTTGAAGCGGTATCTGAATATAGATGCCAAACTGATACAGGTAGAGGAAGAGCAGCTTCGTACCCAGGTGCCTGGTTTTTGGGATGACCCGAAGAAGGCTGAGGTGCAGATGAAGAAAGTCAAATCCCTACAGGGTTGGATTGACGGCTATAAGGAGGTGAAGGCACTTACGGATGAAGTCCAGTTGGCAATGGACTTCTTCAAGGAAGAACTGGTGACAGAGCAGGAGGTCGATGAGGCTTACGCGAAGGCTATTTCCGCCATTGAGACTCTGGAACTGAAGAATATGCTTCGGGAGGAAGCTGACC
>JAKSIX010000004.1 GCA_024398595.1 Bacteroidaceae bacterium
TTAAGGTAATATACAAGAACAACGCAAGAGTAAATATCCATTATTTTGGAAAATTACGAACAAAGGTTAAAAGTATTCCGCAAAAACCATAAATCATCAATATATCACCACCATAAAAGTACTTATTTATAACACCTATCAACATCAGAAGAAAACATCTCCAGGCAAATTTCATACTCGAATATGATGGCTTTCGCAATATTAAATAGAAACTAATGCCAAACAGAACATTGAAAATTAAAGCACATCTGCCACTTACCAAGGCGACTATTGCTTTCATCAAATATATACTGACCACTGAATCATTTATACTATCCGCTAAACTTATTCCGAATCCTTTACCTGTGTGAATCAGTAAAATTCCAAATAATGCAAACGCACGAAGAGCATCTATGGAATGAATCCTTTGAGGTTTACCCCTCCATCGTGCTGTTTATCAACATCTTATTATCAATTTCCATTTCATTTCAAACAATAAGTCGTTCAATTAATTGATATTTACATTTTCTGATCAAGATTCTTCCCCTTCTCTTCGTGTTCAAAGTTAGGGATAAACTTCTTTATAGCCTCAACGACTTCAGCCTTGGTGAAATCGTCTTTTGCGAAGAGAGATTCAAGGTCGGTGAAGAAGGTATTGACCTCATCCATATTTCTTCTGCTTGTCTGCTCGACTACACCAAGTGCCGAGAAACGCTCCATATTGATTTTCTCACCAGGAACATAGAACTCTTCGTAAGCCTTCTCTCCAGTAGTATCGCTCTTGAAATAGACTACTGGATATTCATCTGAATCGTAGCTTATGGCATTGGCTTTAGCTTTGGCTTCCGCATCATTTGCACATTCAATTTTAGTTAAGCCCTCTGCCTTTACGAAATCATCACAGATGGCAGAGAAGGTAAGCATCTGGTCTTCGCCAAGCTTAGGGAAGAAGACTTCGCCCCCATTCCCGAGAATACAAGCCAACATACATATCTGACCGGATTCTTCTGGGCTGACGAAATAACGTTTCACATCTGAAGGGGCAGTCAGCGGCTGCTTCTTTTGGAGTCTGTGAATCCAACCATCTGGAAGAGAACCGTTAGAGAATGCGACATTCGCAAAACGTGCAGTCGTAACCTTGAAGTATTTATTGTAAGCCATTACAAGGTCTTCCATAATGCGCTTGGAAGCTCCCATGATATTTACAGGGTTGGCTGCCTTGTCTGTGGACACGCAGAAGAAATGCTTCGGAGGATATACTGTAAGCAAGTCCATCAGTTTCTTTGCCTTGATGTCGTTATTCTCAATAAGAGCCTGTACCGAGTAGCGGTCTTTTTCTGAACGCACGTGTTTATGAGCCGAGAAATTAGCTACAATATCAAAGCCTTTTTCCTCGCGGAAGATGCGTTCAAAAATAGGGTCTGCAAAGTTAAGCGTATAACAACGTAACTCATCAGGCACATAGAGGCCTTCGGTAGAACGTACATCACGTACCAGTTCTGCAAGACCGTTCTCGTTGAGGTCAACTACTACGACTGACTTTGGCTCGAAACGGAGTACGGCCTTGATGAACGACAATCCGATGGAGCCGGCTCCCCCTATCACGCATACTGTCTTGCCCTTGATTTCTCGGGTAAGCGTTTCACTGTTTGTTTCAATGTCAGCAGCAAACATGCTGACTGGACGCGATGTCACCGAGTCAGCAATGAACTTGTCAAAATTGAACATTGTTATATATTGTTCTGTTTATTCCGAACCCTCCCCTCTCTCCGAATTGTAACATTCAGAGATTCAGCATATTACACTTCACACTACAGAGAGCCTGTAGGATTTGCCACCCTGTAGCGGACAGCTAAGCGAACCGGGTCACCCAGCTGTCGATATATTTGCCGGCAGAGGTACTCCGTCGGGATGCCCTGCGGCTGTATTTGCTTTCATTCCTGTCCGATTCGTAGCGCGCAATGCAGGCATCGGCTGTCTTGGTGCGTTGCAGCAGCATATTGGCAGCATAACGGCAGGCTGCCATCTTGGCCTGACTCACGTATGTCAGATTGTGCAGCTCGCTGTAACGGAACAGGAAAGCCTCCAGCTGTTCACACTGCTCACCGGTAATTGAGCCCTCCTCCCGCTTGGTCTGCAAAGCCTTCTCCAAAACTTTCTCAAAGGCCTGCAGGTTTCTGCAGAAACGGTTGGAGTCACGCGATACGGACAACACCTGAAGCGACCTGTCCGGAATACTGATGGTCTTTGCGCCCATTCCTTCCGACAGTTCCACATACACCTGACCTCCGCTACGGCCCTGGCTGCTCAGCAGTATGCCTTCCACCCCACGGAACGGCCCCTCAGTGACTCGAACCGTATCGCCCTTTTCAAGCAAAGCGTACTCAGGCATACAGAACTGCACAGTCTCTTCATATCCCTGTACCAAAAGCATAAACCTGTGCATCTGTGCAGTCGGCACTGTCATCCAATGGCTGTACCCATACCCATCGGATGTATTACGGAGGCAGACAGGACGGACATTATAAAGTTCCGCCATACTGCCTACCTGTTCCGATGTAGCAAGTACAAACAGGTAGTCCAGAATCTTGGGTTTCTGCACAACAGTCTTCCGTCCTCCAACGGAAACCGTCCGGGTATATGTAGGCAGATATACCTGCATACCGGCATTGACAAACCTGTCACTGCTGCCGACTGTCAGATACGGTATGCGATATACGTACCACTCGCGACCCTCCTCTGCATACATTCCACACTCTATACCCATTATATCAGTCCTGCTTTACCCAAGTTCCACCTCTGAAGAAGTCCGGGCTTGAATGTCAGTATCCTTTCCAACTGTGACAACGAATGCAGGTCTGTAGCTATGAAACTGTACATTCCGTGTGTAAGCAGGTGGTTGAGTATCCTGACCGACTCCCGTCCGTAGACTCCGGTCAGTGACATCCTGTTCATCTGCAACCGGCATCCCATATTAATTATCTGGTCAAAGTCTGATATGCACTCAGCCATATAAAGATACCGCTCCGGATGTGCCAGAATCGGTTTCAGACCGGCCATATTGAGTTCGAACAGCGCCTGTTCCAGATTTTTGCTGCGGTAATAGTATGACATTTCTATCAGTATGGAACCGTCCGGATAAGTCAGCAGCTCATCGGCCCGCGATGACACCCGTTCCTCAAATCCGTTCACTACCATGTACTCCGCAGCAAGAGTGGTGGTAACATCCAGACTCTCCGGTATCTGCTGACGGAACGCATCATACACTTCACGGTGATGCTCCTCCCTGACATCGGGATAGACATCGGGGTTCAGATGCGGAGTGAATACAAAATCCCTGCACCCGGCCTCTGCCATACGCTCTATTGCCTTAAGCGAATCGTCGGCACACTGGAATCCGTCATCTGCGCCAGGCAGCAAATGACTGTGTATATCCTTATCTGACAGTTTCATCGTGCATCTGAATGTGCGGATCCGTTACTTTCACCGCTGTTCCCCCTTTTATTTATCCGGATTTTCGGCAGATTAAGCAGTTTCTGACTGAGATTCTGTTCCGGATTTTCGTCACCCCCACCATATCCGTAACCATAACCGTAACCATAACCGTAACCATGTCCGTAGCCATAGCCTCTTCCATAACCGTAGCCATAACCATAACCGTAGCCATAACCATAACCGTAGCCATAACCGTAACGGTATTTCAATGCCGAGCCATCCAGATCATTGAGCACCAGACTGACATGCTTCATAGGCTTTGTAGTACTGTGTATCGCCTCCTCTATGTCATTCAGCATAGCCAAAGGAGTTTTGTTGGCACGTATGGTATAGAGGGTTGCATCAGCATATCCGTTGATAATGAATGAATCAGACACTGGCATATATGGAGCCGAGTCAATGATTATATAGTCGTACTTGTCACGGAAATGACTGATGATGTCCGCCGCACGGCCCTGTGACAGAAGCTCTGTCGGATTGGGAGGCACAGGGCCGGAGAATATTATATCTAAATGATGGCTCTCCTGGGTATGACAAACCATCTGGTCCATATTGCCACACTTGCCTATCAGATAGCCTACCACAGTATTGTTCCTGTCCACATTCTCTGAACCGAATACCCTTCCCAATCTCGGCTTGCGTATATCCAGGCCTATCAGCAGCACCTTCTTGCCCGTATGTGCTATGGACAAGGCCAGATTGGATGCCACAAATGTCTTGCCCTCACCCGGTATTGACGATGTGACCTGTATGACCTTGACCCCCGGAAGGTACTGCATATTCGTCCTGAGGTTACGGAAAGACTCCGACACAGCATCACGGCTGTTGTGCCTGATAAGCGCATTGCCCTCTTCCGGAGCCCGTGGAAGTACCGCAAGCACGCTGGCATCAGTGATATGGTCTGTGACATCCTTCTTGGTCTCCACCGTTGTGCGCAGCTTCATACGTCCCCATACCACAACTATAGGAATACAGAAGCCTATAACCAATGCCAGCAGATATGCCAGTTTCGGCTTGGGACTGATTGGAGCAGTACTTCCGTTCGCAGGCTCTATCAGCCGGAAATTGTCCATCTTCGAATACATCTGTATCTGCGATTCCTCACGCTTCTGCTGCAGTAGCAGATAAAGCGGCTCGATAACCTCCAGGCGACGGTTCAGCTGCTGCAGTTCAAACTGCTGCTCCGGAATATTGGCCAGCTGTCTCTTGCCTATTCTCATAGTCCTGTCCAGTTCCTTCTGACGTATGTTGTACATCTTGACCAGATTGGCAATGGATATCTCAATGCTGTGCTTCTGGTCGGCAAGCTGTTGGTTCAGGCTGAGTACCCGTGGATTGGATTCACTGGAGTTCGCCACCATGCGGTTACGTTCACTGACCATCGTGTTGTAACTGGCAATAATGCTGTTCAGCCCGACATCCGATACTCCGATATTTGCCGGAATGACGCTGTATGTGTCCGGAGCATCGGCGTTCATATACTCAGATACCATGTCAAGCAGCTGCAGCTGAAGGTTAACCTCGTCCAGCTGAACCTGATTCTGACGGTCCGACTCAATGGATACTTGGGATTGTGAGGCCAGATCAACTACTATGTTCGATGTCTGATAGCTCTTGTAGTCGTTCTCTGCATCGGCCAGATCCCGTGCTATACTGAGCAGACGCTGGTCAATGAACTCAATGGTATTGAAGATAGTGGTATTGCCGTATGCACGCGCCTCATCATTGACCTTCACTACAAGAGTGTTCAGTATATCGCTGGCACGATTGGCACTCACATCGTTCATGGTAATTATGACCACATCACTCGTACGTGTCTCCAAGGGGGATTGGATATCTACTTTAAGGGCACTTGCAAAATCCTTTGCAGCTTCATACGATGTATTCCAGGTACAGATATACCTGTCACGCTTTATGATTCCGGCAGCATCCTCCATACATACCGCAAACGTGCATCCCGGCAGAGTCACAACCTCTCCATACTCGTATTCCGTTTTCTCCAATTCCTGCTGACAGCCGTCCAAAGTCAATGACCTGACGGAGTATTTCTGTGCTTTCCTATCCCTGAATTCCAACTGGAACGAACTGGGCTGCATCCCGGCAGGATAAAGTGAATCAACACACATTACAAGTGAGAACGGACTGTTCCCATAATATTCGCTCCGTTTTTTTGCAAAGAGTCTGCGTCCTATCCTGAGCCGGTCTCCTATCGGCATTGAATAGTGATAGTAGCGGGTATTCAGTTCAAGTTCATCTACTACTTTCTGCATCATAGAGGTGCTCTTGAGTATGAACATCTCATTGTCTATTCTCTTACGGGTACCGCCACCTGTCAGTTCGGCCAAGTTGCTCAATTCGCCTCCTGTCGAGCTGTCATTGTTCAGCATCACGCATATGGAACGCTGATAAACCGGGTTCTGCATGCGCAGGTAGCAGAATGCCACTGTCAATGCCACCAGAACCGACGCGGCAATCCAGAGGCGCAGACGCCATACAAGATCCAGAACTTCGCGTAAAGTCAATACTTTTTCGTCCTGCTGGAAAAGGTTTTCACTATTTACATCGTCATTCATAACATTTTATTTACTGGCAGTGATAATCATTGAAATAACCGCAAGGGTTGTGGTAATTGACGACAGGACAACACCCCATATACCGGTAGCTGTAGTGGCAGTCTTTACCCTGGTCGGACTCGGCTGGACCACGATGACATCGTTCTGCTGCAGATAGAAATACGGCGAATCCAGCAGATGACTGTCCTTCAGATCAACCTTATGGTGAGTCTGCACGCCATCAACCTCGCGGAGCAGCAGTATGTCCTTACGCTCGGCTGTCAGGTCAAGGTCACCGGCCCTGCCGAGAGCCTGCAGAATGCTGATTTTCTCGGAGTCGAAGGTAAATGTTCCAGGATTCCTCACTTCACCCAGTACGGTAATCTTGTAATTTCTGAACGAAATATAGACAATCGGATTCTGCACGTCCTTGCCTATCTCGTCCGTCAGATAATCAACAAGCTCACTGCGTGTCATACCCTCCACGTGAATCTTACCGAGTATAGGGAATTCAATGTCACCGTTCACATCCACCAGATATGACAAAGTAGATTGTTCCGGATCGGTACCGGTTCCGCCTGCAACCATCTCGGTAAGCGTCAGGTTATAAGGGGCGGTAACAGTCTTGTCCGGTCCGCTCACTACAATTGTCAGACGGTCGTCCTTCTTGATTACAGCCTCATACTCGGAGGTCAGTTTGCTGAGTTTGACATCGTCAATGTCCTGAAAATAGACAATATCCTTGTACGATGTACAACTGCTCAGCATCACTGCTGCAGCAATGATGGCGACAGCACCAATTCCCGTTTTATTCATATCGCTTTGTTTTTATTCATATGCCTGAATCTATTATCGCGCGCAAAAATAATAAAAAAAACGGACTCATCACTGAATCCGCCACAAAGCAGAGGACATAATCTGTTTTTCAGTAAGAACCTGTTTTGAAATGGTTGACGAAAATTATTACAGGTTATTTTCCAGCAGATTTTCTGCTGATTTGAGGGAGCAATGTGGCTCCATTGTAACCGGAAAGACTTTATAAAAGATTAATTGGAATAAACAGCTTCTAAAGTTTGTCCCTGATACTGAAGTCTGACGTATCCTTGAGACAGGCATGGCGCAGGTCTTTCCCGCTCAAAATGGCCATATCCACAGACACCTGCCAGTCAATGCCGAGATCAGGGTCTGTCGGATTTATGCCGGCTTCGGATTCCGGATGGTAGAACTCGTCGCACTTGTATTGGAAAACCGCAGTTTCGGAGATAACCGAAAACCCGTGTGCGAACCCCTTCGGGATGAAAAGTTGCCGGTGATTGCTTTCTGAAAGCAGGACAGATACGTGCCTTCCATACGTAGGACTGCCACGCCTGATATCAACGGCAACATCTATAACCTCGCCTTTGACACAACGTACAATCTTACTCTGCGTGTAAGGAATTTTCTGATAATGAAGTCCCCTTATCACACCATACGAAGACATTGATTCATTGTCCTGGACGAAACTTATTTCCAGTCCCGTCTTCCTGGCGAACTCCTCCGCATTGAAACTCTCGAAAAAATAACCGCGCCCATCCTTGAACACCTTCGGTTCAATGATGAGCACATCAGGGATTTCGGTCTTTACTACTTCCATTTGGACACCTTGTGGCTGGGCTACCCGGACTCGAACCAGGAAAGGCAGGACCAGAATCTGCAGTGTTACCATTACACCATAGCCCAATTGTCTCGCTCCTGAAAGCGGTGCAAAGATACATCTTTTTTTGAATGGTATCACACTATCTTGATTTTTTTTATTCTTTAACGGCACATCACCCCTATATGACGGAAAATAGCCTATATTTGTAACAGATTACAGACAGATATTGCCAATGGACGAAACTGAAAGACTGCTAGAGAGTATCGTGAGCGGAATCAGGGAGAAGAAAGGCTCCGCCATAACCACCGTGGATCTCAGTACGATAGACGACACCGTGTGCCGCTATTTCGTAATCAGCCAGGCAGACACTGCGAACCGGCTGCTGGCCATAACCGATTCCATACGCGAGACGGTACGTCTTGAAACCGGTCTGAAGCCTGCCATGGTGGATGGAGAGAAATTCGCCCACTGGATTGCTATGGACTACGGAGACATTATGGTGCATCTGTTCATGCCGGAGCTGCGCAGGTACTATGATCTGGAGCATCTGTGGGAAGATGCCACTGTAAGGAATCTTCCGGATGAAAACTGATTGATTGATTTATTATGGACAAAAAGAACAGTAACCCCAAGGGCGGTGACAGGAAGCCCGGATTCAGCCTCAGCTGGATTTACATACTGATATTCATCGCTTTCGGCTACATAATGCTGAAGAACGACGGTTCGGGGCTTACCGGCAAGGCCGGATATACGGAATTCAAGGAGTATGTGCGCAAGGGCTATGCCCGCAATATAGTAGTCTATACGAATTCCTCCACACTGGAACTTTATCTGCTTCCGGACTCGGCATATCACGTGTTCGGCGACACAGGGAAGGATGCCAAGGCACGCAACCCTATGCTTGAGGTGGGAATAGGCTCAATGGAGAGCCTGCAGAGTTATTTGGACGAGGCTGAATCGGAAGGATGGTTCACCGGACACATTGAGTACAGGGAGAAGGACCGCGTATTCTCACAGTTCCTGTGGAGTGTACTTCCATTCATACTGCTCATTGTATTCTGGATAGTGATGATGCGCAGGATGGGGGGCGGTGCAGGAGGTCCCGGAGGCGGAGTCTTCAGCGTCGGCAAGTCCAAGGCCCGCGTATATGAGAAGGGAGAAGGCGAGCGTATCACTTTCAAGGACGTGGCAGGCCAGTCTGAAGCCAAGGAAGAGGTTCAGGAGATTGTGGATTTCCTGAAGAAGCCCAAAAAATATACCGATTTGGGTGGCAAGATACCGAAAGGGGCTCTGCTGGTCGGTCCTCCGGGAACAGGCAAGACTCTGCTGGCCAAAGCCGTGGCCGGCGAAGCTGATGTACCATTCTTCTCGCTGTCCGGCTCGGACTTTGTAGAGATGTTCGTGGGTGTTGGCGCATCACGCGTGCGCGACCTTTTCCGCCAGGCCAAGGAGAAGTCTCCATGTATAATATTCATTGATGAGATTGACGCTGTGGGTCGTGCCCGTGGCAAGAATCCTGCAATGGGAGGAAACGACGAGCGGGAGAACACACTGAACCAACTGCTCACGGAGATGGATGGTTTCGGAACCAACAGCGGTGTGATAATACTGGCCGCCACAAACCGGGTGGATATACTTGACAAGGCACTGCTGCGTGCCGGACGTTTTGACCGGCAGATTTATCTGGACCTTCCGGATCTGAACGAGCGCAAGGAAGTGTTCGGGGTTCATCTGCGCGGGCTGAAGCTGAACAAGAATGTGGATGTAGACCTGCTGGCACGCCAGACACCGGGATTCTCGGGAGCGGACATTGCCAATGTCTGCAACGAAGCTGCACTTATTGCGGCACGCCACAACAAGAAATCGGTTGACAAGGATGATTTTCTGGCAGCAGTTGACCGCATAGTGGGAGGTTTGGAAAAGAAAACCAAGGTTCTTACAGCCGAAGAGAAGAAAACCATAGCCCTGCACGAGGCGGGTCACGCTACATTGTCGTGGTTTCTCGAACACGCCAATCCATTGATAAAGGTCACCATCGTACCGCGTGGCAGAGCTCTGGGAGCGGCCTGGTATCTGCCGGAAGAACGTCAGATTACCACCAAGGAACAGATGCTGGACGAAATGTGCGCCACTCTTGGCGGACGTGCAGCCGAAGAACTGTTCACCGGTCACATCTCTACAGGTGCCATGAACGATCTGGAGCGCGTGACCAAACAGGCATACGGTATGATAGCATACGCCGGAATGAGTGACCGGCTGGCAAACCTGTGCTACTACAGCAGCACAGACGAGTATGCCTTCCAGAAACCCTACAGCGAAAAGACTGCCGAACTTATAGATCAGGAAGCCAAGGCCCTGATTGACAGCCAGTACAAGCGTGGCAAGGAAATTCTGACCGAGCACGCGGAAGGCCATCACGAATTGGCGGATCTGCTGATAGAACGCGAAGTGATATTCGCCGAGGACGTGGAACGCATATTCGGCAAACGTCCGTGGGCATCGCGCAGCGAAGAAATTCTCTCTACAGACACGTCTGGACAGCCGGAGTCGGCAGAAAGTGACAATACCAATACTACGCTGTCAGTATGAATTTCCTGAAAAGACTGCTTACAGGTCTGGGCGTAGTTGCTCTGATTTCGGTCTGCCTGCTGTCCGGCCGGTTTTGGACATCGTGCCTCTGTTTCTGTATGGTTGTCGCCTGCGTCCTGGAGTTTCTGACAATAATGAACAAGGGCAAGGGACTGCACTCCAATATTATCAGGACACTCGTTGCAGCACTGATGCTGTTTCTGGCAATAACGTATAACCTGACAGGCAACAGTCTGCCTTCTTCCGGTCTGTACATGGCATTATTCCTGTTCGTGCTGCTGTTGCTTCCGGCAGGCACACTTTTCAGCAAAAGCGGTACAGCCGTTCTGGACATTGCCGTGAGTATGATGGCATTGGTCTATATAGCATTGCCGCTATCGACGATACAGGTCATCGGCCGTATAGGAGGAGAACTCTGCGGGACCGCGTTCAACGGTTTGCTGCCACTGACAATATTCATATTCATCTGGTGCAACGACGTCGGGGCCTATTGCGTGGGCTGCACCATAGGAAAGCACCGGCTGTTTCCCAGAATATCTCCCAAAAAGTCGTGGGAGGGTTCCATCGGAGGTGCGGTTCTGACGGTAGCAGTATCCGTGGCATTGCCCCTGACTATGCCGGACCGCTTCGGCTTCATCAATATATGGATATGGATAACGACCGCCTTACTGACTGTTGTAGCAGGTACATTCGGCGACCTGACAGAGTCAATGATAAAGCGTGAACTCGGGATAAAGGATTCGGGAAATGCGCTCCCCGGACACGGGGGCTTTCTGGACCGTTTTGACAGCACACTGTTTGCCTTCCCGGCTGTGACTGGCTTGCTTTACGCTATTCAGTACTACCCCTTAGCAGGCTGACAATCCGACAAGCGGTTTTCTCGGATGCTCCGGCAGGACCGAGCTTCCTTATGACATCATCATATCCGTCCAGTTGCGCCTGACGTTCCGGCGTATCCCCCAGTAACGGCAGCAGATGAGCCCTCACATTGCCGCTGTTCATATCAGCCCCCAACAGTTCCGGCACCACTTCGCGTCCGGCCACCAGATTGACCAACGATACATACTTTGTCTTGAGTACAAAGAAGCGGAACAGTCGCGCCATCTTATCTGCCGGCAGTCTGTAGCATACCACCTGAGGTATCCGCAGAATCGATGTCTCCAGCGTAGCTGTTCCCGACGTGACAAGCGCTGCACGCGCTCCATCCAGTACGGCATAAGTCCTGCCACGCACCACACGCACGTTGCTTCCATTCAGGAATCCGTCATAGAAACTGTCATCAATGCCCGGTGCGGCGGCAAGTACAAATTCATATCCCTCCATCCCGCGTACAGCGGCAAGCATTTGCGGAAGATTGCGTGCTATCTCCTGCCTGCGGCTTCCGGCAAGTATAGCTATGACTGGCATCTTTTCTGCATTTTCCCGGCATACTCCGGTATTTTCCACCTCTCTGCGATAGTTCTCAATGGCATCCACGCACGGGTTTCCCACATAATCCACCTTGTATCCGCGCCGGCCGAAATACTCAGTCTCAAACGGCAGGATGGAAAACAGTCTTGTCACATCGCGCCGGATATTCCTGATACGGTAGCCCTTCCATGCCCACAGTTTCGGCGAGATATAGTAGCAGACCGGCACCTGCATATTCTGTCTGACCTTACGTGCAATGGAAAGATTGAAACCGGGATAGTCTATAAGTATTACGGTATCCGGCTGCCACTTCCTGATATCCTGACAACAGAGACTGCGGTTGCGCAGTATGATTCCCAAATGTGTAAGCACCGGCCAGAAGCCCATATATGCCAGTTCCCTGTAATGCCTCACACAGATACCGCCCACAGACTTCATCATATCTCCGCCAAAAAAGCGGAATTCCGCATCCCGGTCATAGCCGGCTATGGCACGCATCAGATTTGAACCGTGCAGATCGCCGGATGCCTCGCCTGCTATCAGGTAATATTTCATTGCCCAAGTATATCTGAATTTCTCCGGCAAAAATACTCAAAATAGTGAGATAGTTTGTTATCTTTGCGTTTTGTAAGTAAGCATAAAAATAAGTTGGTAAGAATCTGTTTTGAAGATTACCAAGTAAGCGCAATGGGAAAAATCATAGCTCTCGCAAATCAGAAAGGCGGTGTCGGCAAGACGACATCGGCTATCAATCTGGCCGCATCACTCGCCACACTTGAGAAATCGGTACTGGTGGTGGATGCCGATCCTCAGGCAAATGCGTCTTCAGGATTAGGAATAGACATCCGAAATGTGCAGAACTCCGTTTACGAGTGTCTGGTCAACGATATTGACCCGCAAAAGGCAATGGTGCAGACAAAGCTAGACAGGCTTAATGTGATTCCGTCGCACATAGATCTGGTAGGAGCAGAACTGGAACTTATGAATGTGCAGAACCGCGAAACCGTGATGAAGCGTCTGCTGGCCCGGGTGAAGAACAGTTTTGACTATATTCTCATTGACTGCTCGCCATCGCTCGGACTGCTCACGGTCAATTCACTGACCGCTGCGGATTCAGTAATCATACCTGTGCAGTGCGAGTATTTTGCCCTTGAAGGCATAAGCAAACTGCTGAATACCATCAGGATAATAAAGACGAAACTCAACCCATCGCTCGAGATAGAAGGTTTCCTGCTTACGATGTACGACTCCAGGCTGCGTCTGAGCAACCAGATTACCGACGAAGTACGGCAACATTTCGGTGATTTGGTATTCAGCACTATGATAACGCGCAATATACGTCTCAGCGAGGCTCAGAGCTACGGTTTGCCCTGCATACTTTACGATGCGGCATCGAAGGGTACCGCCAATTATCTGGAGCTGGCAGAAGAAATAATTAAAAAGAACAAATGCAATGGCACCAAATAGAAAAGCGGCCTTAGGTCGTGGGCTGGATGCCCTGATATCCACTGAGTTCGTGAAGACAGGCGGTTCGTCAACCATAAATGAGATACCGTTGTCACAGATTAAGGCAAACCCTGACCAGCCACGCCGCGATTTTGACGAAGAGAAGCTGCAGGAACTTGCCGAGTCCATCAGACAGATTGGCATAATACAGCCCATAACATTGCGCAGCACCGGTCTGGACGAATACCAGATAATTGCAGGCGAACGCCGTTTCCGGGCTGCAGGAAAGGCCGGGCTCAAGACAATCCCTGCATACATCCGCAATGCAAGCAACGATGAGGTCATGCAGATGGCACTGATTGAGAACATTCAGCGTGAGGATTTGAATGCCATTGACATAGCCGTGTCGCTGAACAGTCTGCTTGAGACCTGCGATATGACTCAGGAACAGCTGAGCGGCAAAGTTGGCAAGAACAGAGCCACGATATCGAACTACATACGTCTGCTCCGCCTTCCGGCAGAGGTCCAGATGGCATTGAAGGACAAAACCATTGATATGGGACACGCCCGCGCACTCCTGGCTGTGGAAGACCCCGTACGCCAGTTGGACCTGTTCCATCAGATGGTTGCCAAAGGATGGTCTGTACGGGCCGTTGAGGAACACGCCAGAAAGGCAGCCGTCCAGCCTGAGCCAAGACAGACTTCCAAAGTGGCGGATATGGAGCCGTTGGCAGACAATCTTTCGGCATTCTTCGGCACCAAAGTACGCCTGACCTGTACGGCAAAAGGCAATGGGAACATAAACATTCCGTTTAAGAATCGGTCCGGACTGATAGAGATACTGAAAAGACTTGACCTGCAGAAATAGACATTCCACATTATTGCTTGCCCTGTTGACAGCATTGCTGTCTTTCGGAGTATGTCCGGCACAGACAGATACAGTCAGTATCAGCGGATTGCTGCCACCGTCACTGTTGGAGCCCGATTCGGTCGTAATGTTTGCAGATTCACTTACTGCAGATATCAGAGGTCTGATTACTCCGGCAGTGCCTGAGATTGAGGAAGAAAAGGTTGATATGCGCAAGCTCACAGTAAAGCAGCGTGACAGTCTTATAATGGCCAGGACAGAAATACGTCACAGTTCCGACTGGACTCCGGTGCCGCGCAGGGCTGTCCTGCTGTCAATGATAATACCGGGCGGAGGGCAGATTTACAACAGGAAATTCTGGAAGCTGCCTGTTTTTTACGGAGGATATCTGGGATGCATCTATGCCCTGACGTGGAACAATCAGACATATCAGGATTATATGCAGGCATATCTTGACATTATGGACGATGACCCCGAGACAAAAAGCTATGTGGATTTCCTCCCGTCATATTACGATGTCGAGTCCAACAGGGAATGGCTGTCCAATGTACTGAAGAACAGGAAGGACATCTATCGCCGTTACCGGGATATCAGCATTTTCTGCTTTGCAGGAGTCTATCTGCTTTCCATCATAGATGCATATGTGGATGCCGAACTGTCCCACTTCGATGTGTCCAGAGACCTTAGCCTGCACGTCAACCCGGGCTTGCTCGATACCAGGACCGCAAGCCTCGGCATTAATTTCTCACTTACATTCTGACATATTGTTACAATGCGATTAAGAACTATTCTGACAACACTGACTTTTGTCTTATCTATCGGTCCACTGTGCACTGTGGGCGCAAATACAGTTACACAACAGAATACCGATGCAACCTGTGCGGACAGCATTGCACTGGAAAATCTGCTTCCGCAGCTGGACAGTCTGCTTGGAATATGGTATGCCTCACACTATCTTTCCCTGAACGACGGCTGCGTGACATCGCCTGTCAATCCTTCGTTCAGCGACTCGGTATATCTGCGCAGGATGCAAAGCCTGCCCACAGTAATAGATATGCCGTACAACGGCGAGGTCCGCGCAATGATTGACCAATACACCGTGCGCAATAGAAATTCCACCGCAATGATTCTGGGGCTGTTCCCTCTGTACGAGGACATTTTCGTGGAAGCGCTGGCAAGATACGGATTGCCGATAGAATTGAAATACCTTCCGATAATCGAGTCAGCACTGAGACCGAAAGCCTACTCGCGTGCAGGTGCTGCCGGAATGTGGCAGTTCATTTACAGCACCGGTCGGAAATACGGACTGTACGTAAACAGTCTTATTGATGACAGATACGATGTACGCTTAGCCAGCGATGCAGCGGCAAGACATCTGAAGGAATTGTATGGCATATTTCAGGATTGGGATTTGGCAATATCGGCATACAACTGCGGTTCCGGGAATGTGACCAAGGCCATCAAGCGCAGCGGCAGCACAGACTTCTGGGAAATGTACCCATATCTGCCGCGCGAGACACGCGGATACCTGCCTGCCTTCATAGCCGTCAACTACGTGATGAACTTCTACCGCGAACACGAAATATACCCTGCCGCAGCATCAATATCGCCCGCCACCGATACACTGCACATTAACAGGAATCTGCATCTGAAACAGATATCGGAACTCTGCAATGTACCTATGGATGAACTCAAGGCATATAACCCGCAATATACGGGCGAAGTGATACCGGGTGCATACCGGACCTGCGTTCTGACGCTACCAACCAGCTATATCCTGCCACTGATTGAAGCCGGAGACTCACTCTATACTTATCGTCAGGATGAACTCTTCCCCAAAAGCAGGACTGCCTACATTGACGATGAGATGATGAACCGCCGGACGTATATCGAGCATAAGATAAAGAACGGGGAAACATTGTCATCGATTGCCGTCAAATACCACACGACCGTAAAGAACATCAAGTCGTGGAACAATATGACCAGCGACAGGATACGCGCAGGGAAAACCTTGCGGATTTACAACAGATAGTTTTCAGGATGATGTCAGACCAGAGACTGTTTTCACCCGATGAGGAACGGAGCATTGATGAGGCTTTCAACTTATTGATGGAAAGTTATCTGCATTCAAAGCACCGTAAGAAGACCGCCATCATCACAAAAGCCTTTGAATTCGCCCGGCAGGCCCATAACGGAGTCAGACGCCATTCCGGAGAACCCTACATACTGCATCCCCTAGCGGTGGCACAGATTGTCGCTTCGGAGATAGGCCTGGGTTCCACATCAATATGCTCAGCACTTCTGCACGATGTCATAGAAGATACCGACTATACAATTGATGATATAAGGAACGTATTTGGGGAAAAAATAGCACAGATTGTTGCCGGACTGACCAAAATAGCGGGAGGACGCTTCGGAGACAAGGCCTCTGAGCAGGCAGACAACTTCCGGAAGCTTCTGCTGACAATGTCCGATGATATCAGGGTGATTATCATAAAGATAGCCGACCGTCTGCACAATATGCGCACACTGGAGTATCAAACTCAGGCCAAACAGCACAAGATTTCAGATGAGACGCTGTACATATACGCCCCGCTTGCACACCGTATAGGACTCAACAGGATAAAGACAGAACTGGAGGATTTGAGTTTCAGATTCGAACATCCCAATGAATATGCCGACATCCGGCACAAGCTTGACCGGACCAAGTCGGACCGTAAAGCGGCTTTCAACGAGTTTGTCACTCCTATAAGGGCACGTCTTGACGCGATGGGATTGAAATACGAGATTCTGAGCCGCATCAAGTCACCGTATTCAATATGGCGCAAAATGCAGGCCAAGCAGGTCGTCTTCAATGAAGTATATGATGTATTGGCTGTCAGGATAATATTTGAGCCCAGCTCGCAGGAAGCCGAATTCAGCGAGTGTTTCAACATATATCTGGCCCTGACCCAAATATACAAATCGCACCCTGACCGCTTGCGCGATTGGATTACACGCCCTAAGAGCAACGGTTACCAGGCCCTTCACGTAACGCTGATGGGCAGTCGCGGGGAATGGGTTGAGGTTCAGATAAGAAGCACCCGTATGGACGACATCGCAGAACGTGGCATCGCCGCACACTGGAAATACAAGGAAGGGGCCAAGCCCGGCTCACTTGAGGTTGACGATGCCGAACTCAACCGGTGGATAGGCACCATCCGCGAAATACTGGAGAATCCGCTGCCTGATTCGATGGATTTTCTGGATACCATAAAAATGAACCTCTACTCCACGGAGATTTTTCTGTTCACGCCAAAGGGAGAACTCCGCACAATGCCTCATGGCAGCACGGTTCTTGACTTTGCCTTCTCTATACACACTGATATGGGCACACACTGTATCGGTGCGAAAGTGAACCACAAACTGGAGTCAATAGGGTATCAGCTACAAAGCGGTGACCAGATTGAGATTCTGACATCAAAAAGCCAGAAGATAAGTGAGGAATGGATGAATTACGCCACTACAGCCACGGCCCGCTCCAAACTGAGAAACCTGCTCCGCAAGAAAAGTCTCGAGGAACAGCCACCTGTAGTGAATGAAGAGAAGAAAAACGTCATTCTGACATTATCCCTGAAGGATATCAGCGACTGGGGGATTATAGACCGGATTAACGGCACAGCCACTGTCCGTCACCATGCTGCAATACGGAGAATAGCTCTGGAATCCAATGAAAACGGAATATGCGGCACAGTTCTGATAATGTCAACAAATCAAAATGACATATCCAAAATCAAAAAGGAGCTGAACAGGATTCCCGGCATCACAGCGGTTGTCCGCAAGGAGGAGTAGTATCAAGTTCCACCAGCACCGCGAGAAGTTCCTTACGTACATTCTCTAAACGCGTCACTATATCGTGCGTATCGGCTGCCTGCTTCGGATTTTCACGCATACGCTGATGCGCACCCTTAATGGTCAGATGATTGTCGTGTACCAGAAAACTGACAAACTTGATCTGGTTGATGTCCGCTTCACTGTACTGACGAATCCCGGTAGCTGTCTTCTTGGGCGATATTTCCTTGAATTCCTTCTCCCAATAACGGAGTGTCGACTCCGGGATATTCAAGAGTTCGGACACTTCCCTGATGGAATAATAGCGTTTCAAATTCTTATCTGTCTTGAGAGGCATACTGTCTGCTGTTTAGGATGTACTTAATCATATACACGCCCCTGATTCTCCGACACCTGTATCATCTCGTCATATTCCTCGGCATTCAGGTCCATGAAGTAATAGTTGACAGGGTTGGTCGCATTGCCGTTAACCAGCACCTCGTAGTGCAGATGCGGACCGGTGCTCTTGCCTGTTGACCCTACTTTGCCAATAACCTCACCCCTTGAAACTGTCTGATGCAGTTTCACGTCCACCTTGCTCAGATGCGCATAACGCGTCACATAGCCATAGCCGTGGTCAATCTCTATGCAGTTTCCATAACCTGTCTTCCACTTTGCATATATAACCTTGCCGTTTCCGGTAGCATATACCTGTGTGCCTGTCGGACAGGTGAAGTCCATCCCTGCATGAAACTTGCGCACGTGATATATAGGATCGATACGATACCCGTAACCCGATGCAGTCCATTTCAAATCTTTGTTGGATACCGGCTGTATGGACGGCACGCAGTCAATGCGTTTTTCATTGTCGCGGTACAATTGCGTAAGCTCATCGAACGATTTTGACTGTATGTACAGTTTCTTTTCCAGCAAATCCACTCTCTGCGATACGCTTACGGCCAATTCGGAATTCGACATACCCATCAGATCGGCATACCTGTTCGTGCCATTATACCCGGACTGTCTGATATGCTCCGATACAGGATCCGTCTCCAGAAGTGCCCTGTACAGGTTATCATCGCGCTGCTCTATGGAATGCAGCACAGCCAGAGCCTCATCTACCTTATGTGACATTAACTGATAGTGGGACAGCATACGTGAGTTCTCCTCATAAAGGCTGTCCCTGGTGGGAATAGGTATCAGTACGTAGAACACGGCAAATACAAACGCCCCACCCAAAATACAGCCGAATGTCCGCCTGACATACGTGCCTATCCTTTGGCGCAGTGTCGGATAGATTCGTTTGAACACCCGCCGGGACATATCATACTCGTAATATACCTTTTTCACCTCCTTTTATGCTCTTTGATTATGGTATTCAGGGCAAAAGTAACAAATTCTAAGTATCTTTGCAACCTTAAAAACGGACAAAACAGGAATATGTACAATATGATGACAGCAAAAGAGATCAGAGAGTCCTTCAAGAAGTTCTTCGAGACCAAAGGACACCAGATTGTCCCATCCGCACCGATGGTGGTTAAGGATGACCCCACACTTATGTTCACGAATGCCGGTATGAACCAGTTCAAGGACATCATTCTGGGCAATCACCCTGCCAAAAGCAAACGTGTGGCGGACTCACAGAAATGTCTGCGCGTAAGCGGCAAGCACAATGATTTGGAGGAGGTAGGTCACGACACCTATCATCACACAATGTTCGAGATGCTCGGCAACTGGTCATTCGGCGATTACTTCAAGAAAGAGGCCATTGACTGGGCCTGGGAGTATCTGGTGGATGTGCTGAAGCTGGATCCGAAGAATCTCTACGCCACTGTGTTTGAAGGCTCGCCCGAAGAAGGCATCGGCCGTGACGATGAAGCCGCATCGTATTGGGAAAGGCATCTGCCAAAGGATCATATCATCAACGGCAACAAGCACGACAACTTCTGGGAGATGGGCGACACCGGCCCTTGCGGACCCTGCTCCGAGATTCACGTGGATTCACGCTCCGAAGCGGAGAAGGCACAGGTTCCCGGCCGTGAACTGGTGAACAGGGATCATCCGCAAGTCATCGAGATATGGAACCTCGTGTTCATGCAGTACAACCGCAAGGCCGACCATAGCCTTGAGCCTCTTCCGGCCAAGGTCATTGACACCGGTATGGGATTCGAGCGTCTGGTACGCACGCTGCAGGGCAAGACATCAAATTACGATACCGACGTGTTCCAGCCGATAATCGCCACTATAGGTATGCTTACCGGTCACGAGTATGGCAAGGATGAACAGACCGACATCGCCATGCGCGTTGTGGCCGACCATATACGTACCATAGCATTCTCCATAACCGACGGACAGCTGCCGTCAAACGCCAAGGCTGGCTATGTGATACGCCGTATCCTGCGCCGCGCGGTACGCTACTCTTACACATTCCTCGGACAGAAGGAGGCTTTCCTGTACAAGTTGCTGCCCGTGCTGATTGAAAATATGGGTGAGGCTTATCCGGAACTGAGCGCACAGAAGACCCTTATAGAAAAGGTAATCGTAGAGGAAGAAGAGTCGTTCCTGCGTACCCTGGACACCGGCATCAGGATGCTGGACAAGGTAATGGCCGACACGAAGGCCGCTTCTGCTACGGTGATAAGCGGTGTGAGCGCATTCACACTGTACGATACTTACGGATTCCCGCTTGACCTGACAGAACTGATTCTGCGCGAGAACGGTATGACGGTCAATACCGATGAATTCAATGCGGAGATGGCCAAGCAGAAAGCCCGTGCCCGCAATGCCGCAGCCGTGGAGAACGGCGACTGGGTAGTGCTGAAGGAAGGCGAAACAGAATTCGTAGGCTATGACTTCACTGAATACGAGACCTCCATACTGCGTTACCGCACGGTAAGCCAGAAGAAAGAGACTTTCTATCAGATAGTGCTTGACAAGACACCGTTTTATGCCGAGATGGGTGGCCAGACAGGCGACACCGGCGTAATAGTAAGCGAATTCGAGACAATTGGGATTACTGATACAAAGAAAGAGAACGGACTGCCTGTCCATATAGCGAAGAAACTGCCTGAGCATCCTGATGCTCCTATGATGGCTTGTGTCGATACCGAACGCCGCCGTGCATCGGAGGCCAACCATACTGCGACCCACCTGCTTGACGAGGCTCTGCGCGAAGTGCTGGGACCGCACGTTGAGCAGAAGGGCTCACTGGTCACACCAGACGGCCTGCGCTTTGACTTCTCACACTTCCAGAAGGTGACTGACCAGGAAATACGTCAGGTGGAGCGTATGGTCAATGAGAAGATTCGTCAGGACCTTCCGCTGGTAGAGCATCGCAACACTCCAATTGAAGAAGCCAGGAAGCTCGGCGCGATAGCCCTGTTCGGTGAGAAATACGGTGACGAGGTTCGCGTAGTCCAGTTCGGCCAGTCCATTGAATTCTGCGGTGGCGTACACGCCGCATCCACCGGCAGGATAGGAATGTTCAAGATTCTCGGTGAGAGTTCCATTGCCGCAGGTGTCAGACGTATTGAAGCCATCACAGGACAGGCTGTAGAGGAAATGCTCTACGGAATGCAGGATACCATCAGCAATCTCAAGACGATGCTGCCTGGTCAGAGCATTGAGGGTTCAGTACGGAAACTGATAGACGACAATGCAGGCCTGAAGAAACAGCTTGACGGTTTTATGAAAGAAAAGACCGCAGCAATGAAGAATGAGCTGCTTGCCGGTAAGCGCGACATCAACGGAATCCAGGTGATAAGTGCCCGTATCGAGGCCGATGCCAATGTGGCACGCGACCTTGCGTTCATGCTGCGCAGTGAAATCACTTCCAACCTGATAATAGTAATAGGCAGTGTCAGCGAGGGCAAGCCTATGCTTACGGTAAGCGTGAGCGATGACCTGACATCACGTTTCAATGCAGGCAGGATGGTACGTGATGCTGCCCGTGAGATTCAGGGCGGAGGCGGTGGACAGGCCCATTTCGCCACAGCAGGCGGACGCAACGCCGATGGCATCGGCAAGGCCATAGAGAGCATCCTGGCCACTCTGTAAAGCCCGGTTATTCCGGCCAGTTGACGAGATACACCGTGCCTGTGGCACGTGTGAATGCAGTATAGAGCCAGCGGTAGTAATCGCCGTCCCGGGTGTCGTCCGGTATATACCCTTGGTCTATGAACACATTTGCCCATTGGCCGCCCTGCGCCTTGTGGCAGGTTACGGCGTATGCGTATTTCACTTGAAATGCATTGTAGTACGGATCCTCACGCATTTTCCGGAGACGCTCACGCTTGTCGGATATGTAGGTGTAATCCTCCATCACATTCTTGAAAAGCATATCGTACTGCTCCCTTGTAAGCGCAGGCGATTCCGAATGAAGAGTGTCCAGTAATACGGTTACCTCCATCTCGCAGTCATCGTAATCGGGAAAGCGCAGCACCACGTCGGCGAAACGGAAACCGTACAGCTCACGTACGTGTCTGACACGCAGCACCTCTGCCATATCACCGTTGGCTATGAACTGTGGAATGCTGTCCATAGGCTCGTGCGCAGACATAGCCTCTTCCGCCATTCGGTCTGTCCAGTAATAATTATTCTTTACAATCATCAGACGGTCACTGCGGCACAGTTCATCTTCACGGTCCAAGATTGTGGAACGGATACCTTTATTATATATTATCGCATGCTTGTTTGAACGGCACAATACTATTGTATCGCCTATCCCTTCGCTACTATAGCAGTCCGACAGCAGGCCCACCAATTCATCACCGCGAATTTTCCTGACATCAGCAAAGTTCTCCGTCAATGGTTTGAATACGCCTTTCGCACTTCCTTTCCTGATCTGTGACAGCGCATTGCGCAGCAACGTGGCATTGTACAGGACTCCAGAACCGTTACTCTGCCGGACCACCTCCCTGATGACACAGCCAGTCACCGTCAGCCCGTAAGAACGCAGAAGCTCATGATTCAGCGCAGGACTCACGCTCTCCCCCACCGGCGGCAGCTGCGCCGTATCCCCGGACAACAGCATTGAGCAGCCTTGGCCGGAATATACATAACTGACCAGATCATCTAACAGTTCATTTGATATCATAGAGGCCTCATCTACGATGAACAGCGTGTCCTCGTACATATTACGGTCTAGCGAGAACACATCCCTGTCAAGTGAACGCTGCCTGTATATACGTCTGTGAACCGTATATGCCGGAGTACCGGAATAGAGCGAGAATACTTTGGCGGCACGTCCTGTAGGAGCCAGCAGGACTACACGCCTGTGCAGGGCACGCATAGTTCTGACAAGTGCGCTCACCAGCGATGTCTTGCCCGTACCGGCATATCCGCAAAGCACATACACCCTGCGCAAGTCAGGACTTTCCAGAAATCCGGCAATCCCGGACACGGCATCCCGCTGCCCTGCGGTAAGTTCAAAATGACATCCTGCAGCTATCTCTTTTCCCAAAAATTCCACTTCATCCATCTGAAAGACAATTTTTTTCAGATTAAAGCCGTTAATATGGATATTTATTCTATTTTTGCGGGACGAAAATAATACAAAAACATATTTATATGAAAAAGTTCATCAATATTGCTCTTGGTCTGTGCATAATCGGCCTCGCATATATCTTCTACGGAAGCATTATGGCCCCGATTAATTTCGACAAGGAGAAAACCATTAGAGATGAGGCTGTAAAGAACCGCCTTATCGACATCCGTACAGCTCAGGTCGAGTTTCACAATCAGAACGACGGACGCTATACCGCCAGTCTGGACACTCTGATTGATTTCGTCAAGTACGGCAAACTTCCGACAATCGCAAAAGTCGGCGAACTTACTGACCAGCAGCTCGACAACGGCTGGACCGAGTCAAAGGTTCTTGCACTGTACAAAGATGCCAAGAATGCGAAGAACAGGAAAATTCAGGACGAGAAGTGGAAAGAGGCCATCGACAATGGTTTTGTCACCAGGAATGAAGATGGCACCATCAATTATATTTTCAGCCGCGACACCGTATGGGAGGACATCATCGGATCACTTTTCCCGGTAGGATTCAATGCAGATTCTATGCGTTATGTTCCGTTCGGCAACGGCGCTGAATTTGAAATGGCAATCGGTTGCGACACCACCAAATCAGGTTCGTTCATGCACCTGTTCGAGGCAAGGACTTTGTTCGAGACCTATTATGGCGGTCTTGACGAGCAGGAAGTCTATAACATCATAGACGAGAGGGAGCAGCTTGGCCGCTATCCCGGCATGAAGGTAGGCGATGCCGTAAGCGGTAACAACAACGCCGGTAACTGGGAGTAATGTCCGCAAGCGCAAATACGAAGTCCATCTGCAACCACGCAGATGGATTTTCTTTTGTAGATAATGACGGATACAAGTACATTTCCGTAAAGGGGCTTTGCACGGCCATACCGGACACAGGCGTTGGCCGGGAAGCCTCAGACATATTTTTCAGTACAATATATCCGAACAATGGCGGAATGGCCATATTGTCCGATACCATATCCGAACTGAACGTCAGAATTCTTTATGGCATTGACTGTAAGGTTCTGGAATCCATCAGAGAACAGTATCCGGATATTCCGATACGGTGCAACGTCACTGACATAATTATGGATATCAGGCAATCCGACAAAGATGCGATAGCTGCTGTCCCTAATGGGGAGAACGCGGATATTATAGCAGTACAGGATGGCAGGCTGATGCTTCTCAAGCAGGTACCGGCAGACACCTACAGACTGCTGTACAACATCACGAAAATCTGGAAGGAATTCGGATTCAATACCGGGAAGGCCAGGATAAGACTGTACGGACTTCAGGAGAATACAGGTCTGGTATCCGGATTGGTACAAATGACGGGAGAAGATACATTATGCGTGTTATAAGCGGAATCTACAGGCATCGCAGGTTTGACGTGCCCAATACATTCAAGGCAAGGCCCACCACGGATTTTGCCAAAGAGAATCTGTTCAATATACTGGCCAACAGGATTGACTTTGAAGAGGCCACGGCACTGGACCTGTTCTCCGGCACAGGCAGCATAAGCATTGAGCTGCTGTCAAGAGGATGCCAGCGTGTAGTATCAGTGGAGAAGGAACCGGAACACTATGCGTTCATCAGCAAGGTGATGGAAACGGTCAGGACAGACAAAAGCCTTATTGTAAAAGGTGACGTATTCAAATATCTGGAGCGATGTCAGGAACAGTTCGATTTCATATTCGCAGATCCGCCATACCAGCTTGAGGAACTGCCATTGCTGCCGGAGATTGTTCTCAGGCGCAACATACTTAAAGCCGACGGCATGTTCGTACTGGAACACGGTTCAAAGCACGATTTCAAGGATAATCCGAGATTTGTGAAAATGCGCGAATACGGAAGCGTACACTTCTCGTTCTTTGTCTGACCTACCCTATTCCGTCACGGCAGAAATCAAACATATCGTATATCAGCTGACGCTCCACCCACGTATCGTGCAGTGCGCCGGACACATCAGGTATATGAATACATACGCCAACGGCATCTGAGCTGCCTGCCAGCAGGGAATACAGCAGGTCATAGTCCCGGCAATCCAAGTCAATTACGCCGTGCGCCTCTCTGACAGCGTACTGTTCCTCGCGCATCTGCTGCACAGGATAGTCATTGAGACAGACCGCTATGTACAATTCCCCGGCATATCCCCACGCTATGACATCAGACCTGCCAACATCCAAACCCTTTTGACCGTACATACGCATCAGCGCACTGGCCAGCTCGCCACCGCTTCCGGGTATCGTATACTCTCTGTCAATTTTCATCCGACAAGACCTGACTTTGCCGACAAACTTACAAAAAAACGCTTTTTTTTAATGCCAAATCATAAAAAACCGATACCTTTGTACCGCTTCAACACAAGTGAGCAGAGGAGCGGGGTGTAGCTCAGCCCGGTTTAGAGTACGCGTCTGGGGGGCGTGTGGTCGCTGGTTCGAATCCAGTCACCCCGACTGAAAGGAAAAAGGCGTTAGAGATAGTGCTGATAGTTCTAACGGCCTTTTTCCTGTTTTTATTAGGTCATCTTCTCCAGACTTTTCGCCTTGACAACCCCTGAAAAGCAGTAATCTGGGACATGCGAAACTTGAATAATTCAGGATAAAAGTCTTATCTTTGCGCAAACTCAAATTCAAATACCATGGGAAAGACCAGATTCGCATATCCGGCAATAGCCGTATTGCTTGTTGTTCTGATGTATCCGGTTATCTGCCGGAATTCCGGGAAAAAATATGAATCCGATTTGTCGTCCGTAATAGGGTACCGGATGATGTTGCCGCCGGGAATGGAGCGTGACAGGTCACACAGTGCGACACTTGTCATATATTACGACACTGTCACCTGCATCAGTTGTATGATGAACAGGCTCGGTGAATGGAACGAGCTTTTCTCCGAACTGAAGGACAGCTACGGCTGCACGCCACTGTTCATATTCGAGCCGGCAATAGAGGACTCGACAGAATACCGCCGGAAATTGGATTACGCAGAATTGACGTACCCGGTATTCTCGGACTTTCACCGAATATTCCGCAAATCCAACCCGTACATTGCAGACAACAGCAACCTCAAAGCCTTTCTGCTTGACAGACAGCATAGAGTCGTATTCGCAGGCAATCCACTTCACAATATGGTCCTGTGGGAGGTATTGCAGATGTATATCACAGCCCTGTTGGAAAATGACGGTACGTTGCCTGAAAGATTTCCGGAAAAAGTACACGATTACATCGCCACACGCACCAGACCGCAAAGCGGACTTCTGTTTGACACATTTCAGACAGATGTAGGGAATGTAGGGAACGGCAGTACACAGACCGTATCATTCACTGCTCTCAACACCACGGAAAACACCGTTTGTATTGCAGGCATACTGACAGACTGCGACTGCGTACAGGCCACTGCATCCGCGTATTCCATAGCACCGGGCAGGACATGCATCATAACAGTATCGTTCGCGCCCGAAAACACAGGTCATTTTGAGCACCACGTGTTCATACAGACAGAAGATTGCAGCGACGAGACCCATCTTGTCATCACAGGCAACTCCATTTCATTTGGATAAGGTTTATCATTTACTTATCTTCGCAGTGCCTAAATCATTATTATGGATAGCGTTTACATTGTATGCGCCGCTGTTCTTGGCATATTGGCTGTATCCATGAGCCTATTGTACAGGAAAAAGGGAGCCGCCGCAAACGTACCCGATACAGGGACAGAGTGCTGCGGCAAACACGCTGTATGCGAGAAAAAGAGACTCGCAGACGCTGCAGTGAAGGCTGTGGTGTATTTTGACGATGAGGAACTGGACCGTTTCGCAGGGCGTTCCTCGGACAGCTATTCCGATGAGGAGATTGAGGAGTTCAGATATGTCCTGTATACAATGAATCAGGATGAGACAATGGAATGGCTTGAGAGCCTGCACACACGCTCCATTGAGCTGCCTGACCAGCTGAAGGACGAAACCTATATGATGATAGGAGAATGAGAATGCATATCCCACATATTATCCTATTGGTGTCCGTGATTGTCCTGACAGGATGCTCCACACAGAAAAATACAGCTATGACCCGGTTCTACCACGCCACGGTAGCACGGTATAATGTCTATTTCAACGGCAGGCAGGCATACCTGAGCGGATGCGAGGAACAGGAGAAGGCTGTCAATGACAATTATCTGGAGATAATCAACCTGTTCCCGATAAGCGATGAGAAAGCACAAAGCACTGGCAAAAGCAGTTTTGACAGAGCCATTGAGAAGTCCCGGAAATGCGTCACACTACACTCCATAAAAAAAAGGCCAGTCAAAAAAAGCGGCAATCAGGGAAGGCACAGGAACGACAGATGGAAAGAACAGAAGGAATTCAATCCTTTCCTGTGGCATGCCTGGATGCTTATGGCTGATGCACAGATGCATGAGGGCGAATTTCTGGAAGCCGCAAGCACATATTCATACATAAGCCGTCTTTACAGCAATGAGCCGGCAATAGTATTTGAGGCCAATATGAAAATGGCACAATGCTATTCAGAGCTTGGCTGGATGTACGAGGCCGATGAACTTTTCTCAAGGATTGCCGCTGACTCCATACCTGTAAGTCTGGCCGACGACTATTACGCGATAAGGGCATCGCACCTCCTCAAGCAGAAACGGTATGCGGAATCGCTTCCGCTCATAAGCCAATCCATCAGAGGCCGCAAACTGAGCAAACTGCAGAAAATACGCGAGAACTACCTGATGGCCCAGCTTTACCGGGAGACCGGGGATTTGCCGTCGGCATACACATATTTCCAGAAGGTCATAAGAATGAATCCGCCATACCGTATTGAGTTCAACGCCCGCATACAGCAGACCGAGACGATGACATCATTCAGTTCTGATGCGATTGAGAAGAAACTGAAAAGGATGGCCAAAGATCCGAATAACAGGCAATATCTGGATCAGGTCTATTACGCCATAGGAAATGTCTATCTGGCACGCAATGACACCGCCACTGCGATGTCAATGTATGAAATCGGGTTGGATGAAGGAAAGGGAAGAACGGCAGAACGTGGAATCCTTCTCCTGAATATGGCTACGATATATTGGAATCAGGCCGACTACGTCAATGCGCAGCGCTGCTACTCCGAGGCCGTCGGCATCATTGACAAATCGCATCCGCGATACAGCGAGGTGATGCTCCGTTCCTCTGTCCTGGAGAAACTTGTGGAATACAAGACCGGTATAGAACTTCAGGACAGCCTGCAGCTGCTGTCAACATTGCCGGAGAATGAACTGCTTGATGCCATAGACCGTGCAATTCAAAAATACGAAAAGGAGGAGCAGGAAAATGCCGAGAAATTACAGCGTATAGCCAAGGAGGCTCTTGATGAGGAAGCACGCTCATCAATGTCGGTCGTAGCAAGTGACAATTCGTGGTATTTCTATAACCCGGCACTCATAAAGGAAGGTTCCGCAAAATTTACCGCCACTTGGGGAAGACGGAAGCTTGAAGACAACTGGCGGAGACAGGACAAGAGCGCGTCATTGGATTACGCCACCGGCTCCACAGATAACTGGAGCAATAATGGGCAAGCGGCAGACATTGATGAAAACAGCGGTGAAATGGAGGAAACCCCTCAAGATACGATATCAAACGATCCGCATACACGCGAGTATTATATGCGTATGATTCCCTTCACACAGGAGCAGAAAACCGAATCGGACAACATTCTGTCAGAATCGCTGTTCAAGATAGGCGTGATTTACAAGGACGAGCTTACGGAATATACGTTGGCGGAAAGTTGTCTGACCCGTTCGGCAAATGAATATCCATCGTTTGAATATGCAGACGATGCACTATACAATCTCTACCTGATGTATTCACTGTGGGGACGCAGCGACGATGCCCGGACGGCTAAAGAGTCTCTGCTTGAAAAATACCCTGACAGCCGGTATGCGGTCAGCCTGTCCAATCCCTACTATGAGGAAGACATACTGTATGGGAAGCACCGCGAGGACTCGCTCTATCAGGTTGCATACGGCCACTATGCCAATGGAAATACAGGTGCATTGCTTGAATGCTGCAGAAAATCCGCCGAGAGGTATCCTGACGGACAGCTGCGACCCAAGTTCATGTTCCTTGAAGCATCGGCCAAACTTTCCGCGAATGATACGGAAGGTTTTCTGAGTGTACTCAGGCAAATCGTTGGGACATACCCTTCGGACGACCTCAGCAATCTGGCAAAACTGATAACGGACAATGCCCGATCCGGTAAGCTCCTGCGGTCTGCTTCTTTCAGTTCAATATGGGATTTCCGTAACGGTCTGGATAATATGGACTCCGTCCAAGTGGCTGACCGGCCGGAATTCAGTTCGGAGCGTATGCAGGATTACGTGATTGTAATGGCGTATCCTACCGGCTCATTGAGCGAAAACCAGCTCCTGTTTGAGACTGCACGCTACAATTTCACAAGATATATGATAAGGAACTTTGATATGGAATTCCGCCACGAGGGAGAAATCAGTATGCTTGTCATCGGAGACTTCCTGAATTTCGATGAAGCCTACCTTTATCGCAAGAGATTGTACGATGAAAACGGCATTTCCGGAAAACTGGACGGAATCACCGCACTTGTCATCACTCCGCAGAATCTTGAAATCCTGCTCAAGTACTACAGTTTCAACGAATATATTGATTTTTACAACGGTCATTTCCTCAATATCCCCGATTTTGACATTGACGGACTGACCATAGACGAGGAAATTCCCAATGAATAATAACGGCAGACTTTTATGGGTTGACGACGAGATTGACATGCTGCGGGCGCACATCATCTTTCTTGAAGACAAGGGCTATCAGGTAGAGACCGCCACAAATGGAAGTGATGCGGTTGCACTGTGCAGGAAGAACAATTATGACCTTGTGCTGCTTGACGAGAACATGTTCGGTCTGACCGGGCTTGAGACACTGTCACTCATAAAGGAGATTCGCCCCAATTTGCCCGTTGTAATGGTGACGAAGAGTGAGGAAGAGGACATAATGGAACAGGCCATAGGTTCCAAGATTGCCGATTATCTTATCAAGCCGGTACATCCCAACCAGATACTGCTCACGCTGAAGAAGAATATTCATCTGCAGGATATAGTGACCGCGCATACCAACATGGAATATCAGCAGAATTTCGGCAGGATTAATATGCAGATAAATGACTCGCTCACGTCCGCAGACTGGATTGAAGTATATAAGCAGCTGGTCTATTGGGAACTGGAGCTGCAGGAAGCCGACAGCACTATGCACGATATGCTGAAAATGCAGAAAACCGAGGCCAACAATGCGTTCGCCAAATTCATACGGAAGAATTACCTCAAATGGATGAAAGAGCCGGACGAGGCACCTTTGCTGAGTACAGACATATTCAAGCACTCGGTTTTCCCGGCTCTGGATGCAGACGAAAAGCCTTTCCTGATTGTGATAGACAATCTGCGTTACGACCAGTGGAAAATACTGGGCAGCGAATTGGCAGACTTGTTCACGTTCGTGGAGGAACTGTATTACAGCATACTGCCTACAGCCACACAATACTCCCGCAATGCGATTTTCTCCGGACTGATGCCAAGCAATATATGCAGACTCTTCCCGAACCTGTGGGTAGATGAGGACTCGGAGGAAGGCAAGAATCTGAATGAAGCGCCGCTCATACAGACCCATCTTGACAGATACCGCAGGAAAGAGAAATTCTCATATTACAAACTGAACGATTCACAAGCCGCCGACAAGCTTCTGGCGCAATTCAACAACATCCTGCATAATGAGCTTAACGTCATTGTAATCAATTTCATCGACATACTGTCACATTCCAAGACCGATTCAAAGACCATGCGGGAGCTGGTAAGTGACGAATCCGCCTATCGCAGTCTCATACAGACCTGGTTCAGGCATTCGTCAATAAAAGACCTGTTCAAGGCCATCGCATCCACAGGCAGGAAAGTCATAATAACCACTGACCACGGCAGCATAAGAGTGGATCAGCCCGTACGCATCATGGGCGAGCGTAATACAAACACCAATCTGAGATACAAATTGGGGAGAAATCTCGATTACAACGCCAAGGATGTATTTGAGATAGCGCGTCCCGACCAAGCCTGCCTGCCTGCACCGAACGTCAGCACTGCCTATATTTTTGCCTTAGGAACGGATTATTTCGTATATCAGAACAACTTCAACAGCTTTGCCACCTACTACAAGGACACGTTCCAGCACGGAGGCATATCCATGGAGGAAATGCTTGTTCCACTGATAACTTTATTGCCTAAACAGAATACAAGATGACTATAACTGTAAAATCCATCGGAGATATCGATGATGCGGCCAGGGAATTTGCCCGTGGAATGGGAGATAACACAGTCTTCGCGTTCTATGGTGCAATGGGTGCAGGGAAGACCACCTTCATAAAGGCACTGTGCAGAATACTAGGAGTGGAAGACGAAGTCAACTCTCCCACATTCGCCATAGTAAACGAATATCGCTCAGCCACTACAGCCGAGCTGATATATCATTTTGACTTCTACCGCATCAAAAAGATTGAAGAAGTCTATGACATGGGGTACGAGGATTATTTCTACAGCGGAGCCATCTGCCTGATTGAATGGCCGGAGCTGGCAGAGAGTGTCCTGCCCGAGGACACGGTACGTGTCAGAATAGAAGTAAAGGACGATGGCTCAAGAGAGCTAATCTTCTAAGCCATCCACATAGTCCGCCTCGGCCTCTACTATCAGGAGAACCTCATCCCTGTCGAAATTCCCCATTCCATCGCGTTTTGCCTCCCTGATGATGTAATCTGCCACAGCCTCATTGTCAATCTCTATAAAGCCGTCTGCATCAGGTTCCTTATCCAGAATTCCACTCGTGGCAAAATAATCGTTGATAACATCCAGAATATAATACAGAGTATCATCCGGGAACCTCTCTCTCAATTCCTGCGGAAGTGTGTTCCTGATGTAGCTTACAGTTTTCTCATCATCAAGATCCTCGTCCCTGAACTCATCGTCCGTCATATACTCGCGTCTTAAAGCATTGCGTTGATTTTCTGCTCATACACAGGCTTTCCGGCTACGCCTACCTGTGAATCACACACCTGACCGTTCTTGATGAATACGACTGTAGGCACACTCATTATACCGAATTTCTCGGTCAATTCGGGATTTTCCTCTATATCGCACTTCCCTATTATGACCTTACCATCGTACTCGGCTGCCAGTTCTTCAATCACCGGGCCCAGTCTCTTGCACGGACCACACCACGTAGCCCAGAAGTCAACAACTACAGGCTTGCCACCTGCGATAATCTCTTCCAGATTCTTCTCGTTAATTTCCATATTCTCCTATCACTTGTTAATACAATAATCAAGTCCTTCGGTATCATTTATGAACCTTACAAGCTCACGCGATACCTCTATCCTGCTTCCACGCGACACCAGCTCCACACTATGACCTTTACTGAGGTCACGTATATTGAATTTCAGCAGCGTATTTCCGGTTTTGTCGAGGAACTGCGACAATTCGTTCACCACCATCCGGTCAATAACGTTCAAATCCGCGTTTATAGTGATACTCTCCACGATTTTCTCCTTCACATCCGGCAGAAGCTCTATGGATGAAATGGAGAAATCGAATCGTGTCTGATCATATTTGTACGGCTGGCACTTTCCTTTGATGAACAGGAAATTGCCCGTCTTCATATAATTGCCCCATTTTATCCAGTCGCCGCCAAACAACGGAATCTCACCTATGCCTGAAAAATCCTCAATCTTCGCTATGCAGTATTTTGTATCTTTTTTAGTGACACCTTCCTTCACATCCACCACGATTCCACCGGCAATTATATCACGGCCTGCCAGTGCCGCCTTGTCCTTCAGTTCCTCCATGCGCGTGTTGCACACGTCCTTTATGACAATGGCATACTCATCCAAAGGATGCGCCGACATATAGATTCCTGTCAGCTCCTTTTCCTTGTCTAAAAGTGCGAGGGACGACCATGGAACATATTGCGGTATCGCGGGGGACGCTATCTCCAGACCTCCCTCCATCATTCCGAACAGCGAGTTCTGGGACTGGAGTTTGTCAAACTGGTACTTGTTACCGTACCGCACCAGAACATCGGCAAACACCTCGTCCTTGCCGCACGGAGCGACAAACTGTTCACGATGAATTTCGGGAAAACTGTCAAATGCTCCCGCCATAGCCAGACACTCTATATTCTTACGGTTGCAGGCAGTCAGATTTACACGTTGCACAAAGTCAAAAATACCGGTGAACACGCCGTTTTTCTCTCTTTCCTCAATAATGGCCTGCACCGCATTCGACCCCACACCCTTCACTCCGGCCATACCGAAACGGATATTACCCTTGCTGTTCGCCGTGAACTTGAAACCGCTCTCGTTCACATCAGGGCCAAGCACCTCAATACCCATCGAACGGCTCTCGTCCATCAGCTTGGTTATCTCAGTCAGATCACTCAGGTTGCAGCTGAGTACCGCAGCCATATACTGGGCGGGATAATGCGCCTTCAGATATGCAGTCTGATATGCCACCCACGAATAACAGGTGGCATGAGATTTGTTGAATGCGTACGATGCGAATTTTTCCCAATCCTTCCATATCTTTTCCAGTACAGCCGGATTGTGTCCGTTGGCTTTTCCGCCCTCTATGAATTTCGGTTTGAGATGATCGAGCTTATCCTTCAGCTTCTTACCCATAGCCTTACGGAGAGTATCGCTCTCGCCTCGGGTAAAATTGGCCAGCAGACGGGACAGCAGCATCACCTGCTCCTGATATACCGTGATTCCGTACGTATCCTTCAGGTACTTCTCCATACACGGAATATCGTACTCTATGGGTTTGCGTCCCAGTTTTCTATCGATGAATTCGGGGATATAATCCATCGGACCCGGACGGTACAGGGCATTCATTGCTATCAGATCCTCAAATACGCCCGGCTGCAGCTCACGCAGATATTTCTGCATTCCGGGAGACTCAAACTGGAACGTGCCTATGGTCTTGCCTTCGCAGTACAGCTGGAATGTCTTCCCATCGTCTATCGGTATGTTGTCAATATCTATCTCCTCACCGGTACTTGCCTTGATATTAGCTACAGCCTCCTTGATTATGGACAGGGTCTTCAGTCCCAGGAAGTCCATCTTGATAAGCCCCGTGTCCTCTATCACACTGCCTTCGTACTGGGTAACCAGCAGACGCTCTCCGTCCTTGTCTGTGGCAATGCTCACAGGCACCCAGTCGGTAATGTCATCACGGCATATTATAGTGCCGCAGGCGTGTACACCGGTACCGCGTATATTGCCCTCCAGCATCCTGGCATACTTTATCGTATTGCGCAAAGCCGGATCCGACGATGCCTCCGCCTCCTTCAACTCGGGCACGCACTCTATGGCATTCGTCAGGTTCATCTTCTTATCGTCCGGCAGACGGTCGGGAATAGCCTTGCACAAGGCATTGGACACATCAAGAGGGACTTTCAGCACACGCGCGACATCCTTCAGGGACATCTTGGTGGCCATTGTACCGTATGTTATGATATGGGCTACCTTTTCCTGCCCGTATTTCTGTGTTACCCACTGCAAAACCCTGATCCGGCCGTCATCATCAAAATCCACATCAATATCCGGAAGCGATATGCGGTCAGGGTTCAGGAATCTCTCAAACAGAAGGTCGTACTTGATAGGGTCAATCTGCGTAATACCCAAGCAATAGGCCACTGCCGAACCTGCTGCCGAACCACGGCCCGGACCTACGGAGACACCGAGCTCATTTCTGGCAGCGTTGATGAAATCCTGCACTATCAGGAAATACCCGGGGAAGCCCATAGTCTTCATCACGTGCAGTTCAAATATGAGCTGTTCGCGTATCTCATCAGATAGAGGGTCACCATACCTCTTCTTTGCACCGTCGAACGTCAGCTTGGCCAGATAGTCAGCCTCAAACTTTATCCTGTAAAGTTTATCATAGCCGCCGAGTTTCGCGATTTTCTTCACCGCCTCGGCCTCCTCCATAACCACATTCCCGTGTTCGTCCCTTGTAAACTCGTCAAACAGATCCTGCCCGGTATATTTCTTACGGTATTCTTCCTCAGTACCGAACTCTTCCGGGATAGCGAAGAACGGCATTATCGGCGGATGGTCAATGGAATACTCTTCCACCTTATCCAGAATCTCACAGGTATTGGCCAATGCTTCCGGACAGTCGGCAAACACACCGTTCATCTCGGCCTGCGTCTTGAGCCACTCCTGCTTGGTATATCGCATCAGCGTAGGATCGTCCGGATCCTTTCCGGTATTGAGACATATCAGAAGTTCGTGGGCATCGGCATTCTCTTCCTCAAGAAAATGGACATCGTTTGTACATATAGTCTTGATGCCATATTCAGCACCCAGTTTTATCAGTTCCTCATTGACCTGGCACTGCAGGGGGTAGGTCTCGTGATTTGCCTTCTCCACATCAGCCTTGTGGCGCTGCATTTCAAGGTAATAATCCTCACCGAACAGATTCCTGTACCATTGGACTGTTTCCCTGGCAAGTTCCGGCTGCCCTCCCAGTATCAGTCTCGGCACTTCTCCGCCTATGCAGGCCGAGCAGCATATAATGCCCTCGTGATACTTCCCAATGTCATATCTGTCCGTTCTGGGATGGTAATAATAGCCATCAGTCCATGCCCGCGACACCAGCTTTATCAGATTATGATAGCCCGTAGCGTTTTTCGCAAGCAGAATAAGATGATAGTTGGCAGTATCCGGCTTGCCTTCCTTCTGTTCCTTATGACGCGGAGCGACATACACCTCACATCCGAATATCGGCTTGAAATGACGGCCGTCAGCCTTGATTTTATCGTTAACCTTCTTACAGTAATTGAAAAACTCCTTTACGCCCATCATATTCCCGTGATCGGTAATGGCCATACCGCGCATACCATCGGCAATGGCCTTATCAACCATCTTTGGAATACTCGTCTGACCGTCAAGCAGCGAATATTGGGTGTGGACGTGCAGATGTACAAAATCCTGCATAGAGCCTGCTGTTGGAAAAACTTCATAAAATTACGTCCGTTAAGCCAACCCGCCAAATATAACAACCCGCAATGACAGCAAAAGTTATCAACAAGACAAGCGTTTGCCATCAATAAAAAGTATTATATTTGTACCCTGAATTTGTACGGAATGGGAACAGGCGGGAAAAAGACAGCTTCAATAAACAGTGAAGGCGTTACCACGCTGTTGCTTACGGTTGCATTTCTTGCAATCATAAACATCATATTGTTCCTTCCCGGAATATTGGGAATAGGTTCGTGGATATTTCTGCTTTTATCCATAACTCTGGTATGCGTACTCGTCAATTTCTTCAAGAATCCGGTACGCCAGTTCCCGAGCGAGGACAAGGATCACGTGGTCGTAAGTTCCGCCGATGGAAAGATTGTGGCCGTAGAGGAGGTCGATGAAGTCGAATACTTCCACGACAGGCGCATTCTGGTTTCAACCTTTATGAACATTTTCGATGTCCACGCCAACTGGTATCCTGTAGAGGGCATCGTCCGGAAAGTCTCCCATCAGGAAGGTCATTTCCATGCCGCAGACAAGCCGAAGTCCAGTCTTGAGAATGAGCGTTCGCTTATCGTCATTGAGACAAAGGACGGGCAGCAGGTAATGATACGTCAGGTTGCCGGACTTATGGCAAGGCGCATTGTCACATATCCGGCAGTCGGTGACCACTGTAGGATTGACCAGCACCTCGGATTCATCAAATTCGGATCGAGGGTTGACATATACCTGCCAATCGGGTCTCTGGTCTGCGTAAAAATGAATGAAAGGGTAAAGGCCGATGTAACGATACTCGCCAAATTACCGTCCTGATTATGCCCGGCAGAATTATCCGAAACATACCGAATCTTATAACCTGCTGCAATCTGCTGTCCGGGTGCGTTGCTGTTGTGGCAACGATGAACGGCAATGTGCAGACGGCATTCATATTCATTCTGGCAGGTGCGGCATTTGATTTCTGCGATGGTCTGGCAGCACGTCTGCTACACGCATACTCACCTATGGGCAAGGAACTCGACTCGCTGGCCGACCTCATAACATTCGGACTGGCACCTGCGCTGATGTGCTTCAAGGCGTTATGCAATATTGAATGGCCCGAAGCAATACGCCTCATCCCATACGCAGCCTTCATTCTGGCAGCCGCAGCAGCCTTGAGACTTGCCAGATTCAATATCGAAACACATCCTGACACCACATTCTCCGGCCTTGCAGTACCAGCCAACGCCATCTTCTGGTGCGGACAGATACTGTGGATACAGGGTGCGGCGGAACCGTTTTACGGTTATATCCTTATAGCGGAAGCCGTACTCTTTTCCCTGCTGATGACAAGCAGGATTCCCATGTTCTCCCTGAAATTCCACAACCTGACGTGGAAAGACAATAGTATAAGGTATATATTTCTCATAGTGATGCCGCTCTTCATAATACTGTCCGGCATCAAGGGTGTAGCGTGCATCATACTCTGGTATATCATTCTGTCAGTCCTCACCTGCAGGAAATAACATGGCATGGTTTTTGTACCGTTACCTGAAAAAGTAAATCACTATGCTGATAGCTGTTTTCTCCATATTGTTCCTGATACTGATAATATTATTCTCAGTATTCAGAACCCTACTGTACACTATCCTCAACTTCATAGCCGGGGCGATAGACAGTGTGTTCCATAGACACGGCAGCAAATCCGGTGGTGGTGGCGGTCAGACACGGATACATACGCCGGCACCGCCAAAGAAACGGATATTCTCCGACAAAGACGGAGAATATGTGGATTACGAGGAAGTACGTGAGGACTGACGCCTGCCCTTGAAGAAATCCGTCATAAGCTTTGCGGCCTCATCTGCCAGCAATCCCTTCTGCACTACAGTCTTCGGATGAAGGGCTTTGGGCGCAAATTGCGTATATCCCCTTTTTTCATCGTCCGCCCCATATACCAGACGGCCGAGCTGTGCCCAACCCAATGCTCCGGCACACATCACGCATGGCTCCACAGTCACGTATAGCGTGCAGTCATTCAAGTATTTGCCTCCAAGGAATCCCGATGCGGAAGTGATTGCCTGCATCTCCGCGTGAGCAGTAACGTCATTCAATGTCTCCGTGAGATTGTGAGAACGCGCAATCACGCGGTCACTGCACACTACCACAGCACCCACCGGAACCTCCCCTGCATCAAAGGCCATACGGGCTTCCGCCAAAGCCATCCTCATGTAGTATGCATCGTCCATCAGCGGCGCATTTCCTGCTCATCAAACAACGTCGGGTAATCGTGCCCGAGATTCTGATAGATAAAGCCCATCAGTGTCTCACGTATCCAACGGCTCTTATTTGAAATCTTGTATTTACGCAGGTAACGCTCCACAAAAGCGCTCTCCTCATCATTGAGCAGACACACCAGACGCTTTTCCCTCCTGTCAATTCTGTCAGCCATCGTATGGCGAAGATATGACATTTTTTTTTATGTTTGCAGGAAACTGAATAAGAATCTGTTTTGAAATGGTTGACGAAAATTATTATAGGTTATTTTCCAGCAGATTTTCGAGAGGATGCAGTGGGGTCAGACAAGGATATTATTATTCAAGTTTCGCCTTGACAGCCCCTGACAGATTGTAATTTGGAACTCAGCGAAACTTGAAATAACAATATGGCATTACACAATATTGTCGGAGAAGCCGGCGAGAAAATTGCCGCCGGATATCTGGAAAGACACGGTTACACAATATTGGACCGTAACTGGCGATGCGGACACAACGAGATAGACATTATCGCACGCAATGACAGACAGCTTGTCATAGCAGAGGTGAAGACACGCAGCGGCACATCGTTCGGCAAGCCGGAGGATGCCGTTACAGACAGCAAGATACGGAATATCGTGCGTACCGCCGATTCATACATAAAGAGGCACTGCATTGACCTGCCCGTCAGATTCGACATCATAACCGTGATTGATTCTGACGGAGAGAGTCAGATTGAACATATTGAAGATGCATTTTTTCCACCATTATGGCACTGAGCACCGGCAAGGAGACCGTTATCTGCCGGCTTGGGGAGACCGGCTCGACAAACACGTGGATTAAAGCCAACTGCAAGCTTCCGGACGGTTGCATCCTGAAAGTCGCCGTCGCACAGTTCCAGACCGGCGGACGCGGTCAGAAAGGAAACAGCTGGGAGTCGGCGGATGGCCGTAACCTGCTGTTCAGCATATTGTCACAGCCGGAATTCATTGACGCATCGCACCAGTTCTGCCTTTCCGAAGCCATATCGTGTGCCATCACCGATGCTCTGACAGAGATATTCCCTGAAATAGCCGGGGACATCTCGATAAAATGGCCCAACGATATATACTGGAAAGACCGCAAACTGGCAGGTATACTGATTGAAAATACGTTAAGCGGGCACACAATCGCGCAAAGCATAATAGGGACAGGTCTGAATGTCAATCAGCAGCACTTTGCGAGTGACGCGCCTAACCCCGTTTCCCTGTATAATATTACGGGACACGTCACTGACACCGATGTGATACTCCAGTCCATACTAGGTCATTTTCTGAAATATTACACGGAAATACGCGATGATATGAGCGGAGCACTGCACGGACTTTACATGCAGCGTCTGTTCAGACGTAAGGGTTTCTATGAATTCCGCGATTCCGCCGGACCTTTCAAGGCCGCAATCCATTCAGTCCAACCGAACGGAATACTGATACTAAAGGATACAGACGGCAAAAAACGCGGATATGAGTTCAAGCAAGTAAGCTATATTTTATAATTTTGCGAAAACAACACAAGACTATGGCACGTTTCAAAAGGATTTTACTGAAGCTTAGTGGCGAAAGCCTGATGGGAGAGCAGAAATACGGTATCGATGAGAAGAGACTGCAGGAATATGCGGCACAAATCAAGGAGATACACGATATGGGCGTACAGATTGGCATAGTCATAGGTGGCGGTAATATATTCCGTGGCCTGAAAGGTACGGGCAAGGGCTTTGACCGTGTGAAAGGCGATCAGATGGGAATGCTTGCCACGGTAATCAACGGACTCGGCCTCAGTTCCGCACTTACATCGGCCGGCTGTCCTTCAATAGTCCTGACAGCGATAAGGATGGAGCCTATAGGTGAGCTCTACAACAAATGGAAAGCCATAGAGGCTATGGAGAACGGCAAAGTGGCAATACTCGTAGGCGGCACCGGCAATCCGTACTTCACAACCGACACAGGTTCAAGTCTGCGCGGCATCGAGATTGAGGCTGAGGTTATGCTTAAAGGGACCCGCGTTGACGGTGTCTATACAGCCGATCCCGAGAAAGACCCGACAGCGGTGAAATTCGATGAGATAAGCTTTGATGAGATATACAACAGAAATCTTAAGGTTATGGATCTGACTGCGACCACTATGTGCAAGGAAAACGGCCTGCAGATATACGTCTTCAATATGGACGTTCCAGGCAATCTGCGCAAGGTGATTGACGGAGAGCCTATCGGGACTCTGGTCCACAATTGACACAGAGATTCCTCTACCGGACAATCTTGATTGTCTTACCCTCAAGTTTCAGCAGATAGACACCTTTGCCAAGCGAGTCAAGACTGATGGTTTCAATCTGCGACTCTATTTTCCTGTCTATTACCTGTGTTCCGCCAAGATTATAGATTACTATACGCTTATCGACGGATTTCGCGACAACTATCATAGCTGACGAGGGCACATAGACTATCCTGCCATCCATAGCAGACACCCCATCACCTCCTGAGGCAGAATAACTGACCTCGGATATATCCGACACTTTATAGGACTCATCCTTACCGTCAGAATACGATGCCACCAGTGTGCTGTCCTTATACGATATGCCAACAAGATTCTCCAACTCCACCTCAACCTTGTTGTCATCGCCATCGCTGACAACAAGTTCCTGCCCCATCGCTATGACGGACACCGGCAGGAATATCAAAAACACCCAAATCCTATTGAACATACCTGTATATCAGAAATCAAAGGCGTAACTCAACCCTACCGCATGGCCACCCGGCTCATCATCATCAGAACGGTTCTGATACATATAGTATAATTTCAAACCGTGATGTTTGCTGAGTTCGAAATCAAGTCCGAACAAGTATCTTACCTTCTCAACAGAGAACCCTTCATTCAGATTGTTGAACAGTTCCACGGACGCATACGGGCCGACTGGAAAATTCCTTATGTCATAGCTCGCCAGCAGACGTGAGCGCAACGTATGTCTGCGATTGTTCACAGCCTTCCACTCTTCCTCCACATCTTTCAGTACAATATCTCCCGCACGCTTGTCGTAACGGTATTTGTATTCATTCACGCACACGCTGTCATTGCCCGTAAACTGGTAGCGCTCTCTCAGCGAGAACTTGAAACGTCCCACCTTGTACGATGCAGACACAGAGGCAAAGGCGCGTATCCTGCCGACGGTGTATGCAGTATCCAGATTGTAGGCACGCAGTCTGTGTTCACCGTCCTCCCTCCACACTGAAATCGTATCACCCCTGTACTTCACCGACTCTGGATAATACACCTTCATATATTTGATACCGGCATCCGCCTTTACATCGAAAGTCTTCTTCTCATTGCGATACAGACGATACGACAATGATGCCCCGACAGTCCACCTGTCCGTGCGCTTGAAATCCGACAGCCTGTATTCCCCGTCCACCTCTGCGGAAAGTCCTTTCGCCAGCTTCTTCTCTACGCCGGCACTGAACCGTGTTCCGAACTCGCTTTCCTGATCCTGCGCAATGCAGTTCAGACAAGATATGAGGCTGAGGACTGCGGCAATTGACAGTATTTTTCTCTTAGTCATAGTCTTTTCCCTTTTGTGATATTCTCTATAGTGCCGAACTCGTCCATTACAGGCTCGTAGTAAATCTTGACAAGCGCGGAGTCCTTGAGAAAATCCACATTGCCGACCTCCACTCTTATTATCTTAAGACCCAGACGCTGCTCCAGATCCGCCTTCAGTTCCTCTTCCCTGTCGGGAGCCACCAGCTTGAGATTATCATACGTAATAAGCTTTGACGGGACATGCTTCACCCAGAACGTGTTCTCGCATACGGCCAGGGCAATGATGAATATAAGGTTCACCACTATCAGTTCAAAATAACTTATGCGTGTGGCGAGTCCGTTGATTGCAGCCACGGCGATTATCACGAACAGATAGGTCATCTCACGTATCGGCACCTGTTCGGTACGATACTTTATAATGCCGAAAATGGCAAACAAGCCCAATGCGAAACCTACCTTCAGCTTCACACCGCCCATAAGATATATGAGCATAAAGATACTGAGGCCTACCAACGTAAAGGTGAAGTAATAGTCGCGCCTCTTTATCTTGGGATAATAGAATGCGTGAACCACCACAGCCACCGTCACCACATTGATCAGCAGCCTTATCATAAACTCCCGGAATTCTGTCCACTCCGGCCAGAATGAAGGCAGCACTGTCTCTGCAACAGTTTCTACAGTCTCTTCTATGAGTCCTTCCTCGCCCATAGTTGAAAGCATTGACCCTACACCTGCCGACAGAAAAGATGAAATGGTATGTATCATATCCTGTTCATTATTTTATTGGCATTTCTCATTCTCATATTGAAACGGTTGTGTTTCAACCCGTCGTTTGTAAACGCTGAGCCTATACAGTATTTGCTGAAGCCTGAAGGATGTACACGCATATCACGCAGAGTATCACTTATCACGGACTCGCTTCGGCTGTTCCTCTTCACCTCCACCACGACCAGATTATTCATAGCACGAGTCTGTCCTGTCTCCAGATTATGGAACACCAGCCCCGTGTCTATTGTCACCCTCTCTGTCATGGCAGTATCCACCAGGGTTATCCGCTCAAAACCATTCTCCAAAGTCGGATACATTTCCTCTAATGGGACAGGCAGCAACGCCCTCTCAGCCAAAAAATCCCCGGCACCGTCGGATAGAAGCGAGTCAAGCCCCCCCACCTGCATACGTTTCTTTTTTGTCCGCCCGTGATTGTTCTTGAGCTTCACCTCAAAGAACGATGGATGGACTGAATCCAAATAGGTTCTTACGCGCACCTTCTGTCTTGTAAGCCTGCCGTTATGATGCGCCATATACATCGTATGCCCGGCATCATCCAGATAAACCGTATTATACGCCAGATATTTCATGCCATCCACCACCTGAGCCATATATTTGCCGCAGATACGGGACAGCAGTTCCTCCAACTGACTGTCCGTGACAAGATACTTCCTGTCCGTCCGGTTCATCAGCCTTACCGCGTCCATTTCGTACAGACCTATCTCTGGGAACGGTTCCAACAGACTTTTAACAAACTCTTGCATATATTCCGTCAAATTTACAAAATACCACCAACATAAATCACATTACGCCAATGGGTTTTTGTAAAAAAAAGATAACTTTGCCCAAACAATAAAAGCAAAGAATATGTTTGACGTAAACAAATGCCTTGGCGAAGCTGAGGAAATGATGGAGTTCGCCATAATGCACCTTTCCGAGGAATATGCGCATATACGTGCCGGCAAGGCCAATATCCGCATTCTCGATGATGTCCGTGTAGATTCATACGGCAGCAGGGTACCGCTCAACAACGTAGCCGCCATGACTACTCCCGATGCACGCACCATTGCCATCCGTCCGTGGGACAAGAATATGCTCAAGGCCATAGAGAAGGCTATTATCGATTCGTCTGTAGGAATCATGCCTACCAATAACGGAGAGATTATACGTCTGGCCATTCCGCCACTTACCGAGGAACGCCGCAAGGAGTTGGTAAAGCAGAGCAGCAAGGAGAATGAGCAGGCCAAGATTTCCATCCGCAACGCCCGTCGCGACACCATTGACCAGTTGAAGAAGGCCCAGAAGGACGGACTTTCGGAAGATGCCGAAAAGGATGCCGAAGAAAAGCTTCAGAAACTGCACGACAAGTTCATAAAGAAGGCTGACGAAACCTTCGCCGAGAAGGAGAAGGAGATTATGACAGTATAATATCTGCCGGACAGTCCGTCAGCGGCTGCTGCGGTACTTGTTTCCGGACTCATCTTCCATCATGCTGAGGTAACTCATATAGCGTGATGGATTTATTTTACCCGCCTCTACGGCCTCCCTCACGGCGCAGTCCGGCTCGTTTATGTGGGTGCAGTTGCCGTAGCGACAGTCCTTTGAGCAGGCAAATATCTCCGGGAAATAGTGGCTCATCTCTTCCTGACACATATCGAACGAGCCGAATCCTTTCACCCCGGGGGTGTCAATTATCCAACCGCCCTCCGGCAGTTGGAACATCTCGGAGAAAGTGGTGGTATGCATTCCCGTGTCGTGCTTGTCCGATATTCTGCCAGTCTTCAGATTCAAATCAGGCAGCAGGCAATTGATAAGTGTGGTCTTGCCTACCCCTGAATTGCCGGAGATGAGCGTAACCTTGTCCTTAAGCAATGCACGCAGTGCCGCAATACCCTCATTGCAGTGCAGGCTGTCACACTGTATGCATCTGTACCCTATACCTTCATACAGTCCGCACAAAGCGTCGGCTTTGGCCCGCTCCGCGTTGTCATACAGGTCGCTTTTGTTGAACAGTATCGTGACAGGCACCCTGTAAGCCTGTGCTGTAGCCAGAAATCTGTCGATGAAAACGGTAGATGTCTCAGGGTGGCTTATCGTAACGACAAGCACGCACATATCCAGATTGCAGGCCAGTATGTGCGACTGCTTGGACAGATTTGAGGAGCGTCTGATTATGTAGTTGCGCCGCTCCCCAATGTCTGTAATATAGGAAGGTTCTCCGCCCGCCGGCTCTGTGATTGTCACATAATCACCGACGGCCACGGGATTGGTACTTTTTATGCCCTTGATACGGAAATTGCCTTTGATACGGCACTCCACAAGCCCTGCATCGTCAGTCCTGACGACGCAGCTGCTTCCCGTACACCTTACTACCAGTCCCTTCAATTTTACAGCTTTATTCCCGCTACGACATTATATTGCTTACAGGAATTTACTTATACTCCCTACAGCAACGCAATGTCTACGCTACCCTATTCGCTTCCCCGGCAAAAGGCTGTTGTATGTCGTAGGGAATATGTGTAAATTCCCGGAGACATACAGCAGACTTTTGCATACTGTTTACTTGCAAACGCAGCGGGGCTGGAGCTGTTTGAAGAAGTCGTTACCCTTGTCATCAACCAGGATGAATGCCGGGAAGTCCTCCACCTCAATCTTCCAGATAGCCTCCATGCCGAGCTCCGGATACTCCACACACTCAATAGACTTGATATTGTTCTGGGCAAGGATAGCCGCAGGACCGCCTATCGAACCCAGATAGAAGCCACCATGCTTCCGGCAGGCATCCGTCACACACTGTGCGCGGTTACCCTTGGCAAGCATAATCAGCGAGCCGCCGTTGTCCTGGAACTCATCCACATACGGATCCATACGGCCGGCAGTAGTCGGTCCCATTGAACCGCAGGACATACCCGCAGGAGTCTTTGCAGGACCTGCATAATATATAGGATGCTCCTTCATATACTGAGGCATACCATCACCGGCATCAAGACGGGCCTTCAGCTTGGCGTGAGCAATGTCACGCCCCACAATGATAGTACCGTTCAGACTGAGACGCGTACCTATAGGATACTTGGTCAGAATCTTGCAGACATCAGCCATCGGCTGGTTCAGATCAATCTTTACAGCATCACCCTCGCCGGAATTACGCAACTCCTCCGGTATCAGCTCGTATGGTTTGTCATCCATCTTCTCAATCCAGATACCGTCCCTGTTAATCTTGCACTTGATGTTGCGGTCGGCCGAGCAGCTTACACCAAGACCTATAGGACAGCTCGCACCGTGACGCGGCAGGCGCACTACCCGCACATCGTGAGCCATATACTTGCCTCCGAACTGTGCGCCCAGACCGATGTTCCAGGCCTCCTGCAGAAGCTGGTTTTCCAACTCAATGTCGCGGAATGCCCGTCCCGTCTCATCGCCGGTAGTAGGCAGGCTGTCATAATAATGTGTCGATGCCAATTTGACAGTAAGCAGATTCCTCTCTGCACTTGTACCGCCTATCACTATGGCAATATGATAAGGAGGACAAGCCGCTGTACCGAGACTCTTCATCTTCTCGACCAGGAACGGGATAAGAGTACCCGGATTCTGGATACGGGCCTTGGTCTCCTGATACAGATACGACTTGTTGGCAGAGCCACCGCCCTTGGTAACACACAGGAAGCGGTACTCCATACCCTCGGTAGCTTCAATGTCAATCTGAGCCGGCAGGTTGCACTTGGTATTCACCTCGTCGTACATCGTGAGCGGAGCATTCTGACTGTAGCGCAGATTCTCCTCCGTATAAGTCTTATAGACGCCCTTTGAAAGAGCCTCCTCATCGCAGAAGCCGGTCCAGACCTGCTGCCCCTTCTCTCCGTGGATGATGGCAGTACCCGTATCCTGACAGAGCGGCAGCTTACCCTTGGCCGCCACCTCAGCATTGCGGAGGAATGTCAGTGCCACATACTTGTCGTTCTCACTTGCCTCAGGATCCTTCAGGATTTTGGCCACCTGCTCATTGTGTGAGCGGCGCAGCAGAAAACTGACATCGCGGAATGCAGCATTGGCCATAGCCGTCAGACCCTCCTTCTCCACTTTCAGGATAGGCTTGCCTTCAAACTCACTTACACTTACATAGTCCTTTGTAAGCAGATAATACTCAGTCTCGTCCTTGCCGAGCTGAAACATCGGAGCATACTTGAAATTGTCCATATTCTATTCTGTTATCAAATTATTATTACTCTTCATCACTTATCGGATACAGGAAATCGTTGTACGGATACTTCCGGACGTGAAGTTCACGGACACGTGCATAAAGCAGCTCACGCAGAGCCTCGATATTGGTCCGGCGGACAGCCGATATGAATATGCAGTCGTCACCCAACTTTGCCATCCACGTACGCATCAGCTCATCGAGCGTTACATTCTCCCTGGTAACCGGAGTCAGGTCATCCGCATCCTTCTCCACCCAAGTATAGGCATCAATCTTGTTGAATATCACGAACACCGGCTTGCCCGAACAGCCCAGATCGGCCAGCGTCCTGTCCACCACCTTCATCTGATCCTCAAAATCCGGATGCGATATATCCACCACGTGCACCAGCAAATCCGCCTCGCGCACCTCATCAAGCGTCGATTTGAACGAATCCACAAGGTCGGTAGGCAGCTTGCGTATGAATCCCACCGTATCGGACAGGAGGAACGGCAGATTATCCACCACCACCTTGCGCACCGTAGTGTCCAAAGTAGCGAAAAGCTTGTTCTCCGCAAAGACCTCACTCTTGGAAAGCATGTTCATCAGCGTCGATTTGCCCACATTGGTATAGCCCACCAGCGCCACGCGTATCAGCCGTCCGCGATTCTTTCGCTGGGTTGATTTCTGACGGTCAATATCCACGAGCTGCTGCTTCAGCCAGCTGATACGCCGTGTAATGATACGGCGGTCCATCTCCAGCTGAGTCTCACCGGGCCCGCGAAGTCCTACCATACCCTTACCGCCACCTGCGCCCGAACCGCCTCCCTGACGTTCCAAATGAGTCCACATTCTCTGCAGACGGGGCAGCAGATACTTGTATTGGGCCAGTTCAACCTGAGTCTTGGCATTGGCAGTCTGCGCCCGCATTGCAAAAATATCGAGTATCAGCGACGTACGGTCCAACACCTTAACCTTCAATGCCTGCTCTATGGCAGATATCTGCTTCGATGACAGTTCATCATCGAATATCGCCATTCCCACAGGCTCGTCTTTGTCCTCCATTTGGGCAATGTAGGCTCCTATCTCCTCCAACTTGCCCTTGCCCACGTATGTCACAGCGTGAGCCGCGTCAATCTTCTGGGTGAAGCGCCGCAGCACACTCACACCGGCCGTATCAGCCAGAAACTCCAGCTCATCAAGATACTCCCCGGTCTTGCGCTCGTCCTGATCCGGTGTGACAAGACCCACCAGAACAGCGGTCTCGGGTCCGGAATTTCGCGTCTCAAGATTAAATTCCTTCATTCCTCACTCTCCGTATCAGTATCGGAATCTGTCGCGAACCCTCCGCAGCCGGCCACGACAATGACAATTTCCCCTTTCGGCTCGTGCGCCGCATAATATCCGTACAATTCCTGCAGAGTACCTCTGCGGCATTCCTCGTGTACCTTTGATATCTCCCGGCTCACGGAAGCCTGTCTGTCAGCTCCGAAAACCTGCACAAACTGTCCCAAAGTCTTGACTGTACGGTACGGCGATTCATAGAATATCATGGTACGCCGTTCACTGCGCAATAATTCCAGCTTGGTGGCACGCCCTTTCTTCTGGGGCAGGAAGCCCTCAAAGCAGAAGCGGTCGCAAGGCAGACCCGAACATACCAGCGCCGGTACGAATGCCGTGGCACCGGGCAGGCACTCGCATACTATGCCACGTCCTGCGCACTCACGTACCAGCATAAAGCCGGGATCGGAAATGCCGGGAGTGCCCGCATCCGTTATCAGCGCGATATTGCTGCCAGCCTCAATGCGGTCTGCAACCCCGCTCACAGTCCCGTGTTCGTTGAATTTGTGATGTGACTGCATAGGCCGGTTTATCTCATAGTGCTTCAGCAGGATACCGCTTGTCCTGGTATCCTCGGCAAGTATCAGATCCACCTCCTTCAGAATGCGCAACGCCCTGAGTGTAATATCCTCCATATTACCCACAGGAGTCGGGACAAGATATAATTTTCCGGCAGCCATTATCATTAACCGTTGTAGAACACAAAAATAGCTCTAAGCACCAACAAAATCAACTGTTCGGCTAAGTAATCTTCAAAAAAAGTTGCCTGATAATTTAAAAGCACATATCTTTGCACCCGCCTAACGGCAACACTCAGGGAGTTCCGCTAGCTCAGCAGGTAGAGCACATCCCTTTTAAGGATGGGGTCTCGGGTTCGAACCCCGAGCGGAACACGAAAACAAATCGGAGAGCCTTCCCGGTAATATCGGGAGGGCTTTTCTGTCAAATTAGTTGAAGTGAAGTTACAGAATCCGGCTACATTTAGCTAACTTTGTAAGTTAAACAGCAACTTGCGCCTGCCATGCATTTCAGGGACATTGTCGGTAACGGGGATATAATCAGACAGCTCAGGTCGTACGCCGACCGGGAGGCCGTACCGCACGCACTGCTTTTTGCCGGCCCCGCAGGGACCTGCAAGCTGCATACGGCACTGGCATTCGCCAGTTACCTGCTGTGCAGAACACCCGGGGGAGGCGATTCCTGCGGACATTGCCCCGGCTGCGTCAAGACAGCGAAACTCATCCATCCCGATATGCATTTCGTATTCCCGGTAATCAACAAAAGCAAGTCTTCCACGCGCAAGACCATAAGCGATGATGAGATAGAGAACTGGAGGAAATTCCTGCTTACGGAAAGCAACCCCACCTACGACAAATGGCTCAGCGTCCTCGATGCAGGCAATCAGCAGGCACTGATTTATACCGAGGAGAGCGACTCCATAACACACAAGCTTCAGCTCACTTCCAATCAGGGAGGATACAAGACCATCATCATCTGGATGCCTGAGAAGATGCACGAGAACTGCGCCAACAAACTGCTCAAGATTCTTGAAGAACCGCCCGCAGGTACAGTATTCATACTCGTGTCAGACGACCCGGAACATATTATCGGAACAATAACGAGCCGGACACAGCGCATAGACTTTTCCGACATCCCGGAAGATGTCACTGCCGAAAACATAGAGCGCGACAGCAGTGAATTTTTAGAAATCTTCATACAGATGATGCGTATGGCATACGCCCGCAAGCTGAAAGAGATGAAACTGCTGAGCGAGGATATAGCCGCACGCGGGCGCGAGTGGCAGAAGGATTTCCTCCGGTATTGCCAGCGTATGGTGCGCGAGAACTTCATAAACAACCTGCATCAGCCGCAGCTCACCCGTATGACCGGCAGCGAACAGGAATTCTCATCGCGCTTCTCTCCGTTCGTGAACGAGCGCAACATTGCAGGCATTACAGCTGAGATACAGGAATGTCAGAAACATATAGAACAGAACGTCAACGCCAAGATGGTTTTCTTCGACTTCGTTCTGAAACTTATAATGCTTTTAAAACAATAGACTATGAGCGATGATTATATACTCTCCACGGGAAGTGGTGGAATCAGCAGTAAAGGATGCAGCAGGCACGTGGGTCAGCTCAACTCCTTCAATTATCTGGAAGGCATACCCGGCTCCGAAAATGATACGGACATGGTAGAGGTGCAGTTCAAGAACACCCGGAAAGGATTCTACCTCAATGCCAATAAACTTCCCCTTGAGAAAGGTGATGTAGTGGCTGTCGAAGCCTCTCCCGGACACGACATCGGCACTGTGACACTTACCGGACGGCTGGTATTGCTCCAGATGCAGAAAGCACGCCTTAAACCCGATGCGGAAATCAGGCGCATATACAGAAAGGCACGCGAAATTGACATTGAAAAATACAATGAGGCCAAAGCATTGGAACACGATACTATGATACGCTCCCGTCAGATTGCCAAAGATCTCGGACTGGAAATGAAGATTGGCGATGTAGAATATCAGGGTGACGGCTGCAAGGCCATATTCTACTACATAGCTGACGGTCGCGTTGATTTCAGACAGCTGATAAAAGTCCTGGCAGACGCATTCCACGTACGTATCGAAATGAAGCAGATAGGTGCGCGTCAGGAGGCAGGACGCATAGGAGGCATAGGACCCTGCGGACGCGAACTGTGCTGTTCCACCTGGATGAGCAGTTTCATATCCGTCTCGACAGGTGCCGCACGCTTTCAGGACTTGTCAATGAATCCGCAGAAACTGGCCGGACAGTGTGCCAAGCTCAAGTGCTGTCTGAACTACGAGGTTGACTCGTACGTTGAAGCTCAGAAGCACTTCCCGTCACACGACATAGAACTTCTCACACAGGACAACACCTATTATTTCTTCAAAGCCGACATACTTGCCCGACAGATATCCTACTCCACCGACAAGGTTTTCGCCGCGAATCTGATAACCATATCGGCAGACCGTGCTATGGAGATAATAGCCCTGAACCGCAAGGGAGTCAAACCGAAATGTCTGAGCGAGGACGGTGCAGAACTGGAAGCACAGCCACGTGTAGATATACTTGACGAGAACGGTCTTACCCGCTTTGACCACAAAAAGAAGAAAAAGAAGAACAGAAACCGTCCGGGCGGACAGTCAGAACCGCGAAGTCCTCTCAGCGTCAATGCGCAGGAAGATAAACAGCAGGATGGTAAAACTCCAGAGCGAAGAGCCTCCGTAACTGAAGAAAGGCAGAGGAATACCAATCACAGGAGTAATGCCAAGCACCATTCCAACGTTAATAAAGACGTGAAAAAGGAAAATACAGCCGACAGAGTACCCGAAAGCCCTGCCAAAGACTGACGCCTGACGTTCAGCCAGCACGAACAGCCGCAATATGAATGCCGCGTACAGTACCAGTACTGCCACGGAACCGACAAATCCCTGTTCCTCCCCTATGGTACAGAAAATGAAATCCGTATCCTGTTCAGGTACGTATTTCAACTTCGTCTGTGTACCCTTCAGAAAGCCTTTACCTGTAAATCCGCCCGACCCTATCGCAATCTTCGACTGATTCACATTATATCCGGCACCGAACGGATCCTCCTCCACACCGAGAAAAATATTTATTCTGGATTTCTGGTGTGGCTGCAACACATCGTTCAGTACGAAATTGCAGGAGAAAAGGTAGATTGTGGAAAGCACCGTAAACGCAGCCACCACCAGACACGGCCTGATCATATTTTTCATAGCCTGCAACACCAGATACCCGGCTATCACAACAATTGAAACAACCTGAAGCCATATCAGATTGAACGGATATACCAGAAAGCATACCGTAAGTCCTAAAAGAGATACCGCAAAACCCATCAGAAGAGTAATGCCGGCCAGATTACTGTTCTCCACATATATCAGCAGCATCAGCGATGTCAGTACCTGTATCAGCAGCAATATCGTAAAAGGCCCGACATTGAACGGCATAGTTCCTACCGGCACATTCCAGAACTTTATTCCTATGACAAAGAAAAGTACCGCGCAGAACGCATAGAACAATGGCAGACCGTGAATCCCCTCACGGAACATTACAAGGAAAAACGCCACATAGACAAGAGCCGAGCCTGTTTCATGCTGTGCCACTATAAGTGCCATAGGCAACAGGAACAGAAGAACACCACGCGCAACACTCCACAAATCCTGAGGATTGAAGGAATAATTGTCCATATAGCGCGCCAGTGCCAATGCAGTCGCGAACTTGGCAAACTCCGCAGGCTGTATGCTTAGCGAACCTATATCTATCCACGAATGGGAGCCATTGTGATCCTTGGCGATAAAGATGGTCAACAGCAGCAAAACCATCATCAGCACATACGCGACATACGAATACGTGTGAATGAATTTCTGATTGACAGTCATCAGGACAACCGCTATGACAACAGCACACATTATCCACATAAGCTGCTTCACCGACCGGGACATGAAACCGACCGGACCGGAATCATCAAAGCCATACCCGGCACAGTATATACTCAGCCAGCCACACAGCACCAGCAGCAGGTACAGTCCCACTGTCATCCAGTCAATCTGAGATATCAGGCTATCTTTCTTCATCTCCGTAATCAATGACCCTGCGCTCCATCTTATCCGCTTTCACAAGACTCGTCTCCGAAAGACCGCCGTTAATGTACTGCTCCATCATCAGCGCACCTATCGGCGCACCATACTCAGCGCCGAATCCTCCATTCTCCACATATACGGCAATCGCTATCAGCGGTTTTTCCATAGGTGCGAAGCCCATGAACACAGAATGGTCCTTACCCTTATTCTCGGCAGTTCCTGTCTTGCCGCAGACCGCATAGTCCGGACTCGCGGCAGATATGCAGGTCCCGTCCAGCACGGACTGCCTCATACCTTTCACCACCTGAGCGTAATACACCCTGTCAATATTGACATTATGCCTGACAGTATATACGGAATCCAAACTGTGCCCTTCTATACCTTTTACTATATGTGGCGTATAGAAATAACCCCTGTTGGCGATTGTCGCACCCAAGTTTGCCATCTGCAGCGGTGTCAGTGTAACCTCACCCTGCCCTATGGAGTTGCTTATTATTGTCAGAGCATCCCAGTGCCTGCTGTACATCCTGTCATAGTAGTCGGCATTCGGTATCATTCCGCGTTTCTCTCCCGGCATATCCACACCCAGAGCATAGCCGAAGCCCATTTCCACCATATAGTCCTTCCATACGGTCAAAGCCTGCTGCACCGATTTATACTTATCCGAGCCTATCAGACGATAGAATGCCCAGCCGAAATAACCGTTGCACGATGTCGCGATAGCCTGATACAGATTCAGCGGAGAAGAATGTGTGTGACATCTCATTCTCAGATTATTCTTTTCAAACCCCTCAGTGCACGGCAGCATCGTCCTGTCATTGATAACACCCTCCTGCAATTCAGTCAGAGCCTGCGCTGTCTTGAATATTGAGCCTGGAGGATATGTCCCGGTTATCGCACGGTTCAGGAGAGGTTTCGACCACGCGGATGACAGTTCACTGTAATTCTCGCCCCTGTGCCTTCCCACAAGCAGGGAAGGATCGTACGATGGAGAAGACACCATACAGAGGATCTCACCCGTAGCCGGCTCTATCGCCACAATACTGCCTATTTTATTCTGCATCAACCTCTCTCCGAGCATCTGAAGCTCTATGTCAACCGACAGTGTGATATTGCTCCCGGCTTCTGCCCTGGTATCCGCAGCACCACCCAGATAATGTCCCTGCATACGTCCCACAGCATCCTTGAGCAATATCTCCTCACCCTTGACACCACGCAGATAACTCTCATACTGCCTTTCCACTCCCTGCTTTCCGATGTAATCCCCCACCGAATAATAGCGGTCACGCTCCAAATCACTTCTGGACACCTCACCCATATCGCCGAGCAGATGTGCCCCTGCCTTGTAAAGATACCGCCTGAATCTGCTGCTCTGAATGGAGAAACCATTGCAGCGGCACAGATTCTCACTCAGTTCAGAAGCCTCCTGCAATGTAAGCTGGCTCATGAAAACCTGCTCCGTATAGCTGGAATACCCCGGATTACGGCGTCTGTCTTTTATGGCCGCCATTCTCTCAGAAAAGAATTCCGGAGTAATACCCATAAGGGAGCAGAAATACAGGGTATCCAGATTACTGACCTCACGCATCACCACCGTTACATCAAATGACGGCTGGTTATCCACCACGATACGCCCCGTGCGGTCCAGAATAATGCCCCTCTCAGGCTGTATAATCCTATGATATAACGCGTTGCCGGTTGCCAATGCGCCGTATTCCTTATTCAGCACCTGCAGAAATAGCAACCGTACCACGTATATCAGCACAACTAAGACGGTCAGTGCGCCGAACAGGAATCTGCGATTGTCAAAATTGTTGTTGATCACTTGCGATGCTTACGTTTTTTTCCGCGTAGGAGCAATTCTATGACAAACATAGGAATGAAACTCAGAAGTGAACACAGAATTACTTCCTCAAAAAACATAAGCAAACCTGCACCCGCAGATATTGACAGCAGTCCACACGCAAGACTGAACACGAACGAAACTGCAATAAAATACAGGGAGCACCGCCCTGCACCCAAAGACACCGCTCCGGGATTCACTCTTATACCGCGCTCAAGCGTAACGAAAAGTCCCAGAATATATGGCTGAAGGTATGCGGTCAATGTCAATGCGGCAGCCTGCACTCCCGGCGTATTCATAAAGATATCTGCCGTCAGTCCCATAACGAAGCCCCACAGCATCCGTCCGACCGGTTCCACATCCGAATCCAGTATAAGAATCAGATAAATATATACGTACGGTGTTGCCAGACCGAACAGAGATATCCGGTTCAGGGCAAACACCTGCAGCAGCAGCAAAGCGATGCAAATGCCCAAACGCTTCAGAAACTCAGCCATATCAGTTATCGGTTATTTCAGGAATGTCATCAGACAGATTCCCCTTTCCTATATACACATACTCCAGATTGCTGAAATCCACAGACAGACCGACAACGACCACAGGCGAACCATCGTCCGATATTTTGACAGATGTCACATACCCTACCGGCAAATCCTTCGGAAAAGCCCGGGAGTACCCACTGGTCACCACAGTATCACCGACGGAAACGCCGGAGCGTGAGGGCAACTCAGTCAGATAGGCAGTATATATATCACTGCCATCCCATCTGAGAAAACCCAGACTTCCACGGCCTTTAATACTGCAGCTTACATTGGAATCCGTGTTGGCCAGAGACATTACAAGCGCATATCTGGCACTCGTCCTGTACACTATTCCGATGACACCGCGCGAATCATACACTCCCATACCTTCCTGCAACCCGTCATCAGAACCCTTGTCTATCGTGATATAGTTCTGCTTACGGCTGATGCTGTTATTGATGACCCGGGCCACAAATACGGAATCCCCACCGGAAGGCAGCTTTGACAGGCTTAGGCAATTTCTGAGAATATACACTTCGCCACGAAGTTCCGCCACTTCGCCCGCAAGCCTCCTGTTCTCATCCTTCAGCCCGACGTATGCGGTAACTGACGAACTGAGCCTGCATACAAAACCGCCCGCACTGCTTGCCGTAGTGAAAGCCACGTTGTCCCGCAATTCCGCATGGCGGGAAATCAGCACCATACATACCGACTCCAGCAGGACAAGAAAGAGGAAGAACCTGATTCTTACAAGGAAATCAAGAAGCGTGCGCACGGCAATGTCATATTATCTCATCAGATACGTCAGATGCTCGGCATTCTTGAGAGCTATTCCCGTTCCCTTCGCCACACTCAGCAACGGTTCATCCGCTACGTGGAACGGAATATTCAGCTTATCCTGAAAACGCTTGGACAGACCTCTCAGCAACGCGCCGCCACCGGCCAGATAAATGCCATTATGGACAATATCGGCGTACAGTTCAGGTGGCGTCTGCTCCAATGCTGTAAGTATTGCCGACTCAATCTTATTGATGGAACGCTCCAGACAGTAAGCCACCTCCTGATAGCATACCGGAACCGTCATAGGAAGAGCTGTAATTTTGTTCGGGCCATATACCACGAAATCCTCCGGTATATCCTCCGTGAGTTCCGTAAGTGCGGAGCCTACATTGACCTTGATGCGCTCTGCCATACGCTCACTTACACGCACATTGTGCTGCTTTCCCATATACTCCATAATATCAGCAGTGAAATCATCGCCGGCCACACGTATTGAACTGTTCGTCACAATACCGCCAAGAGATATTACGGCAATCTCCGTACTGCCGCCACCTATATCAACCACCATATTTCCCTCCGGAGCCTCCACATCGATACCTATACCGATTGCGGCCGCCATAGGTTCGTAAAGCAGATATACATCACGGCCACCCGCATGTTCGGCAGAATCGCGCACAGCCCTGAGCTCTACCTCGGTACTTCCGGACGGGACACCGATTACCATCTTGAATGACGGAGAGAAAAGCCTGTGCCTCCTGTTAATCATATCCACCATTCCGCGAATCATCTGCTCGCAGGCATAGAAGTCTGCAATAACACCGTCACGCAATGGCCTGATAACCCTTATAAGGTCTTCCGCAGCCTTGTCCTGCATCAGTTTTGCCTTTTTTCCTACGGCCAGCACCTTGTCCGTCTTCTTGTCAAGAGCCACAATGGACGGTTCATCCACAACAATACTGTCCTTGTACATAATGATGGTATTGGCAGTGCCAAGATCCATCGATAATTCCTGAGTAAAAAGTCCCACTTTCTATATTATTTTTAATGATTATTGTCAATGTTTAAAGTGCCTGATACCTGTAATAGCCATAGTCATACCATGCTTCTCGCAATAATCAACCGACTGGTCATCGCGTATCGAGCCGCCCGGATGAATGACATTCCTGACACCCGCCCGGTCAGCCAGCTCCACGCAATCCGGGAACGGGAAGTATGCATCACTTGCCATTGCCGCACCGCTCAAGTCAAAGCCGAACGAATGAGCCTTATCCACAGCCTGTTTCAGGGCATCAACCCTCGATGTCTGGCCCACGCCGCTTGCAAGCAGCTGCCTGTTCTTTGCAAATACTATCGAATTACTCTTGCTGTTCTTAACAATCTTATTCGCAAAGAGCATATCCTGAATCTCCTCATCGGAAGGCATACGCGATGTCACCATCCTGAGGTCATCGGGAGTCTCAGTCCTGGAATCCTTCTCCTGAACCAGAATACCGTTCAACGCTGTACGGAACTGCAGTTCGGGCATAGCCTGAGACTTGCGTGTCAGAATGATACGGTTCTTCTTCTGGCACAGCACATCAAGAGCCTGCAAGTCATAGTCAGGAGCTATTATCACCTCAAAGAACAGTTCGTTGACAGCCTCGGCCGTTTCCCTGTCAACCGGAGCATTCGTAATGAGCACACCGCCGAACGCCGATACGGGATCACCTGCCAGAGCAGCCTTCCACGCATCAAGCAACACAGGTCTGGAGGCCAGGCCACAGGCATTATTGTGCTTCAGTATGGCAAATGTCACCTCGTCGAACTCATCAATGAGATCGACGGCGGCATTGATGTCAAGCAGATTGTTGTAAGATATCTCCTTACCGTGAAGCTGATCGAACATAGCATTGAAATCGCCATAGAACAGACCCCTCTGGTGCGGATTCTCACCATAGCGCAGAGGCTTGAACTCATCGGCGGCATAGCGGAAATGACCGTCCTCACCGTCTCCGAAATAATTGTAGATGGCACTGTCATAACGCGATGATACCGCGAACGCCTCCTTTGCAAACCAGCGTCTCTGCTTCAGGGTTGTCTGGGCACCGCCATTGGCCAGAATATCGGCAAGAGGCTGATACTGGGCCTTGCTTGCCACAATCACGACATCGTTGTAGTTCTTGGCACCGGCACGTATCAGGGAAATACCGCCTATATCTATCTTTTCAATAATCTCCTGATTCGATGCACCGCCCGCCACAGTATCCTCGAACGGATACAGATCAACTATTACCAGGTCAATCTCGGGAATCCCGTAATTGACACACTGCACCATATCATTCTCCTCCTCACGACGGCTCAGTATGCCACCGAACACCTTAGGATGAAGCGTCTTTACCCTGCCGCCAAGAATTGACGGATAACCCGTCAGTTCCTCGACTGCCTGACAAGGCACTCCCAAAGACTCAATGAACTTCTGTGTCCCGCCGGTGGATATAATTTTCACTCCGGCTTTATGCAGCGCCGTAATAATCTCATCCAGCCCATCCTTATGATATACCGAGATAAGAGCCGACGATATCTTCTTCAAATCCGCCATTATAAATACTTATGCGTTCTTTTCCTCAATAGCCTTGTTTATCTCATCCATCTTCTCATCCGAGAGCTCATACTTGCTGATAATCCAGATTGCCAGCAGAAGCAGTATGGCAGGAATCACACAGACTAACCACAGGATACCCTGCAGGATAGTGCCGTTGCTCATGATAGCCTCCTTGGACATTGTGGTGGCATCGAAATGCACGAGAGCCAGAACCAGACCCGGAACCACACCTCCAAGAGCCATACCGGCCTTGAAGAAGATACCTGTCAGAGCATTTACGATACCTGCAATACGGCGGCCCGATGTATATTCACCGTAAGCCACAACTTCCGGCACAAGAGCCCACATATAGCCGGTAGCCACAATGATGCCGGTGCTCTTCACGAACTGCGCGATGCAGAGCAGTACGAAATTGGACTTCAGCGCGGGAATGGACACGAATGTGTACATCATAGCCATACCCACGATAGCCGTACCGAGGAACAGATAGAACATTCCCTTCTTGCCTATCCAGCGTTTGATGGCCGGAACCAGCGGCATAAAGATGAATGCAGGTATAGTGCCCAGCCACATGAACGCCGTAGTCATGAACGGAGTGGCATTCACATTGTAATTCATGAAATATGAGTCAGCGGCATTGCTCACGCTCATCATAGCGAAAGCTGTCACGAAGAAGAACGCCAGCACGCGGAGAGGCTTGTTGCGGCCGAACTCGGTCCACAGGTCACTCACCTTCACATTGGCAGATTCCTTGGCATCCATCACAACCTTCTCCTTGCACTGCGAGAAGCAGAATATCAGCAGTACCAGACCGGCCAGCGCGAAAATCGTCATAGTGATGAACCACGCAGGAGCAGCCGATGTGTTATCGGTAATGGCAGTGCCGTCAGCAGCTTTCGGAGCGAACACCGCAATGACTATAGGAAGCGACTTCACTATCAGGGCACCCAGATTGGCCATAAACATACGTGTGGATGTCAGGATGGTAATCTCGTTGGTGTCACGTGTCAGCGATGAGTTCAGAGCTCCGTAAGGTACATTGACCAGAGTGTAGCACATACTCATCAGAACGTAGGTGATGTAGGCATATACTATCGAGCCGCTGAATCCGTTCCAGAAGCAGAGTATTGCAAGACCTGACAATGGAATACCGCCCAGGATTAGCCAGGAGCGGTACTTACCCCATTTAGGATTGCCCTTATCAACAAATGTGCCGACCACGGGATCCCAAAGCACATCCACCAGACGCACCACGAGGAACATTGTAGCGGCCACCGATGCATTCAGCCCATACACATTGGTATAGAAGAACAGAAGCCATATACTTATAGTCTGATAAATAAGGTTCTGCGCCATATCACCGGAACCGAATCCTATGCGCTGCAACCAACTGAGTCTGTAAAAGCCCTTCGATTCATTCAGGGCCGCTGTCTGATTAGCCATATATACGAATACTTAAAATTATTAATGTGCAAACTTATACAAAATCTCCTTATTATCCCCTTATTCCACCAACCAACTATCGATGTTGCGTACAGCGGAAGAATAATTCACTCCGACTTTGACCAAGGTTCTCCCATTGGTGGCAAAGCGTTCCAAGTAACCTTTTTCATTGATTTGAGCTATCGCCTCCTGTGCTGACCTGTTGAACTTGAATTCAAATATGTAAATATAATCCTTGGTCTGCACGGTCATATCCATCCGACCCTTGTTGGTATGGCTCTCTATATCAACATAATATCCACAGAGGGAAGTCAGAATGTACATCACGCTCTGGAAGTGGCGTTCCTGCTCAGGCTGAAGTTCATAAGGACACGCACTCAAAAATGACTGCAGACGTTCCATAAAATCCTCTATATTACCTTCGCGCAGAGAGCGGACAAAACAACTTATCTCGTAACCGGATCCGACCTCATCAACATTCGTGTAACTGGGTATCAGAAAACGTATGAAGCCCTCCCTTACCTCCTTGTTCGGGAATCCCAGACGATACAGGCCGAACTCGCTGTCATAACCCTTGATTGTCAGGTAGCCGCTCTGGTATATCACCGGCAACGGGTTGGTCGAAGCTATGTCAATGCTGTTCAGCACATCGCTCACTACCTGTTCCTTCTCTATTTTCGACAGATTGTACTGATGAAGCTTCAGCAGTTCCGCCAGATACGTGGGTGTGCCTGTCTCAAACCAGTACCGATCAATTCTCTGACTTGCGAAAGCATTGAGCAGACTGAACGGATTGTATATTCCGGGAAGATTCTCCTGACAAAAGTGATAGCCGTCATAGTTCTCTTTGAGTTCCGCGTATGTGTCTTCAACCTTCCTTTCTGATTTTGCGGCCAATTCACTAACCTCATCGTTGAAATTGTCACGCAGCTCTTTTTCTGTAATACCGCAGATATCATAGTACTGCGGAATCATCGATATGTCACGAAGGTTGTTCAAATCGCTGAACACACTTACCTTGCCGAACTTTGTGACACCTGCGAGGAATGCAAACCTTATGTACCCGTCCATCGACTTCATAGCGCCATAGAACCCTTTAAGCATTGCCCGGTAGGCATCCTGAAGCTCCGGTTTGCCTATGGCCTGTAGCAACGGCTTGTCATATTCATCGACCAGTATCACTACCTGACGGCCGGTCTTCCCGTATGCCAGACGTATGATTTGAGTGAAACGTTCCTCCAATCCGCGCTCACGATATTCATTTCCGTATCTTGCTTCCCATAACTCAAGATGCTTGTTCAGCTCGGACTCCAGACTGTTTCTGTCCTGATAATTACGGGTGTTCAAATCTATATACAAGACAGGGTACTCCATCCAGTCGTGTTCCAGATTTGCTATGGCAAGACCGTCAAAAAGATTCCTCTTACCCAGAAAATACGCCTCAAGTGTACTCAAAAGCAGACTCTTACCGAAACGGCGCGGACGGGACAGAAAGTAATACTTACCCTCTGCCACCAATCTATGGACAATCGCAGTCTTGTCAACGTATTTGAATCCCTTGTTCCGGAGATCTTCAAAACTCTGTATTCCAATTGGCAACTTCCGTTCCATAAGCATCATTGCACTATGCAAAAATAATGAAAAAAGCATTTTGCCGTAGTGTCAATACATAAAAAACAGGCGGGGAAATTTCCCGCCTGTCTCTTGGTTATATCAAGCCTCAAGTGAGACTTAATGTCGTGATTTAGAAGTTCAGTACCTTCTCAGCCTTACCTGTCTTGGCATTGACACGGATACCCATCTCATTTCTGCCAAGAGCGTTGACTCTGACACCGTTCATATTGTAATATACGGCATCCTCAACGGTCTCAATCTCATCGATTGCGGTAATCTTACCCTCAATGTCAGCGATAAGTTTTTCATATTCTTCGCCCGCAACTGGTGCAGCCTTGTAGTACAGCTTGACCTCAGGCAGATAGAAGCTACGCTCGACAGCTTTGTGTACGTATGCAAAACTGATATTTCCGGCAGCATCCAGCTTAGTAGTTGCGGATACTGAGTCACCAGGATACGTTTCAGTCTCCACATCCATCACCTGACCGACAAGTACGGTATCAAGGTTAACAAAGATAGTGTCCTTCAAAGATTTTGAAATATTTTTTGCGTCATCAACTGACGGGAAGAAGAGTGTGTATTCACCTGCAGGTACATCAGTAATAGTCTGCTCTAGAGTGAAGTTGCACTTCCAGTCGCAGCCAAGCTCGCCGTAGGTTACATCACCCTCCTCAAGGACGAAACCACCTCTTACTTCACCCCAGTCACCTGCACACTCTGTTGACCATACACCAAATTCGCCACTATTTCTCTTAGAATAGAGACTATAGCCTGGAAATACAGTTGTATATCTGTCAGTTTCTTTATCGAGACTGTTTATTGTATAAGCGTATTTGTTTGGACCATTGTCACCAGTATGATATGTAGCGGTATATTGCTTAATCTCCTGATCCAGGATACCGCTCTGATAGAGCTTCGGGTTGGTGATGAAACCGCTGGCATCGATACTGTCAACAGTGCGTCCGGCCTGCAGTTCCTTGTATATACCTCTGATGGCACGCAGTTTGAGCTGGGCTACAAGATCTGCATCATCCTCATCAAGATTCTCCATCTGACTTTCAAAGTCATCATCAGGCATAAAGCCATCATACATATCGGCAATTGCATACAGATTCTTAGCCTGTGCAATAAGCTCTGATACAGCAAGGAAGTTGTTCATTGAAGAGAGGAGGCTCTTGTAGTAACCCTCAATCTCCTCTGCAGTTGCTGTCTCGAATGATTCAGGCAGTATGAGGTAAGCCAACTCAAATTCAGCGTACTTATCGGTTCCCAGATATGTTGTAGCGGTATCCAGTACGACTTCCGCCTTTGCTATTGCAGCAGCCAGCTTGTCAGCCGTTGCCATGGCATTCTTCACCTTGTCAAGCTCATCCTTCAGAGCCTTCTCTGCATCCAGGTACTCCTGCGGAGCCTTGTGTGTCAGGATGAACACCTCCGGCTTATACGGAGCAAGGAATGCCTCAAAGTCAGTTATTGTCTTGGTCTTGAGTGTTGCAGCATTGACGAATGCTGTATCAGTTGAGTAAGCGTCAGCCACTTTCTTGTAGTAAGCACCCTCTGTGGTGTTCGTCTTGTCAATATATTTGGTACCCCAAGTATATTCAATCTCGAGTTCCTCTCCGAACTGCTCCTCGTATGAGTAGTTGCAGGCTACCTTGCCACCAAGACCTTGCTTGGCCGCGCGCAGGTTGGCGAATGTCAGATTCGCGATTCCGTACTCGGCTGCAGGAACACTGTTGAATGTGATTTTGACGATAGAGTCATTATCCTCATCAAGTGCAACACTGCTTGCATAAATGATAGGAGCCTGTGACGCATCCTGAACACCGGTGATATCCTTGCTCTGGAGACGTACCACAAGCTGTTTGCCATCGTACTCGTCAACAAATATGCTGCGTGTGAACTTGACGGCGAAGGTCTTGTCAGCCTCAGTGAGGGCAAATGACTTCTCGTCAGGCTCTGCACTTGCCAGTTCAGGAGCTACATCGTCTGCACCCGGAACCATAGCGAAAGCGGACTCACGTACCAGCTCACCCTCAAAGTCCTTTACATACTTGCCGGCAGCAACCCAGTCAGCCTCGCTGTAGAAAGGATAGAGCTTTCCGGTGTATTTGATAGCGTATGCCTCATCATCCACAGGATTGTTGAATGCGAGGTATGCTGGAACATCCGACACGTAGCCCATACCTTCCGGCAGCCAGATATATACGTATCCGTCCTTTGAATACTCAATGTCTACAATCTCGTAGAACGGTGCACCCGGTTCATCCGCCTCAGATGTCAGAGTGAAGATGTTCTTGTCTGCTGGAACTACCAGACGGCCTGAAGCATCGCAGAGAGATGCGATGTTCGTCTCATAACCGAAGTTGACACGAATCTCGTTGTCGTTGATTTCGGCACCGCCGATTGCTGACTCGAACAGACCGATTTCATCCAACTCGTAGAGAGTGTTGCCTCCACGGAAGCCGAAACGCAGGAAGTAGTTGTCCGGCTGCTGGATTTTCGAAGCCCATACAGCTGTTGAGTCCTTCTTCTCACCCGGGTTCTCAGGATCGTCAACCTCATAGTGCTTTGTGAACATCTTCTCCTGCTCCGGAGTAAGTTTGTACTTCAGCGGTTCAAATGTTTTGGCCCATCTGCTATCCTTTGAGCTCCAGTAGAACTGGGACTGGCAATAGTCCTCCTGTATAGAGTCACAGTCATAATAGAACATTACGGTGTAAGCCTGGAACTTGTTGAGTTTCTTCTTGTCCGGCTCGCCGGTTACAGGATCCAACCAGCTCTTACCGTCAATCTCAGCCTTGAACTCAGTCTTGTCATTCATAATGAACGGCTTCTCTGAATCAAACCAGCCACGGCACAGACGGACATCCATAAATGCGTCAGATGAGTTGGCCTTCAGATAGAATGTCAGACGGTACGAAGTGTGATCATTGATTCCCAAACCGCGTACAAAGAGGTTTGCACGGTAGTCAGCAACCTTGCCACGGCTCTCGGCAGCCGCCCATCTGAGGAAGTTGTTGTTGTTGTCAACATTCAGACCGAGGGCACGGAGCTCATTCTTGCCGTTCGGGTCACCGATTTCAGCATTGGTCCACGCAACGACATCTGCTGTATCGCTATATACCACACTCTGATCCTCATTCTCAAATACCATTCCCCAGAATTCCATACGGCTCAGCTTATAGGATGTCAGAGAGGTGTCGTGCTGCAGATAGAACAGTGTATCAACGAATGATACGGTCATAGTATCCCAACCGGCAAGAGTCGAAGCAGTTGACTGGCTCTCTGTCAGATAGGCATAATAGCCGAGAGACTCGATGGAGTCGGCGATACTCTTCGGACTCTTCTTGTCGAAGATGTCTGTTCCACCTTCAAAGTCCATCTGGAACATTGGCTCATTCTTGCTGTTCTGGGCACTGATACCCAGAGCCAACAGCAGGGATGCTCCCGTCAAAAGTAGAGATTGTTTTCTCATAAGTTAATAATTAAAAAGGTTAAAAATAAAAAGGTTAAAAAATATTCAAATTAGCCTGCTGTCTGCCGTATTGCAGACAGCAGGATAAACATTCAGATTATTTGCTGTCAGGTAAAGGCAGATACCAGGCCGGATTGTACGACCTGCCATCGCCAAGTAAAGTGGTATATAACTGCCCGGATTCCTGCTGGACTCCCGGATTGAGAGTGGGGTCACCGTATCTTTTGGCAACGCGCTCCGCCAGGAATCCGTTGTCGGTATAGTACCCGGGGCCCTTGTCATCAGCCTTATGCATGGAGAATCTGATAAGGTCGCCGAAACGGTTACCCTCAATGCAGGTCTCCATAGCGAGCTCATCAATCAGATAGTTCTCCACCTGCTCAAGCTGCAGAGCCTCCACGGAGTCCGTATAGGCCAGCAGTTCTATGGCATCCTCACAATTATTCGTGAAAGCGGTATCTATATGGGCAATCTCGTACGTATCATTATACCTTGAATAACCGCAACCTCTGTCGTGGATACCCGTAGTATTCCTATTTTCGTCAATGGTCGATATATTCTTCTGACGGTCAAAATCCATAAGACGGAAACTGCCGGAGTAGAACCACTCGCCTATACCCATCATCTCAGCCTCTGAGCACTCCTCCTCTGGAATCAGGTTCCTCGTATCGGGGGCAAGACCATATTTCAATATTGCAAACGCCATTTCGTGGAAGCCGGCACGGTTATATGCCTCGGCAAGTCTTAAATATAGCAAGTCTGTACGATACAGACAAATTATTTCAGGATTAATTTTCAAAATCTTCTGTATTGAGCTGGCATAACCCTGACGCTGCCTGTCAGCAGTCTCCTTTGACGACTCATAGATATAGTTGACACGCAAATCGCCTTTCTCCAACTTGTTCTGGCGTGTGAGCGGATCAAGGATGTCGGTCTTGATGCTGCCGTCTCCCCTGTTGTAGGTAGCCATGCAGAATCTGTAGCTCGCGCAGATTTCCTTCAGTCCTTCGGATAGGGATGCCACGTACGCGTTCCTGTTCTTGTCCGTTGAACAGAAGATGTTCTCCAGATCACTCACCACGCCATCGTACTCATTCTTATGCATAGGTATGTACGATATTACATTACCCGCACTCGGAGCGAACGTTCTCTTGCTTGCGTACGAATTTTCCTGATATTTGAGGAACTCATTGTTGTTCCACCATACCCTGTCTATTCCTGTGTACATATAGTCCATTCTGGATATGTTTCCGGCCTCTGTATAACCGCACAGATAATTGTGCAGAAGACGGGCGGCATTCAGATAATCCTGCCTGTCCCTTCCGGCCCACAGGTACAGGTCAGCCAGAATAAGCTGATTCGGAAGGAAGATATTCTCGGCATTGAAGCTTTCCGATACCGTGCCCCACTGAGGATGCGGTACATCCACATACTCCTCCAGCTTGGGTATAAGCAATGCGGCAATCTCCCTGATGTCCTTCTTCTCATACTTGTTCAGATCGGCATCATTACCGTCAATGATAGGATTCGTTATGAACGGCACCTTACCGTAAATCTGAGCCAGCTGGAGGTATGCCCACGCGCGATAGCCCAGCACTACTCCATACTCACCTTTGAATATGTCCTCGTCATTTACCGTAAGAGTAGTATCGGCTTTTGCCAGATAATAGTTACAGTTGTTTATGATAGCGAAATAATCGTTCGGGTTATTGTATGGATTGTCCGTATCGGCACCGGTAGGAGCCGGCACAGAGAACGATGCAATCTGCTTGAGAGCATCAGAGGCGTTATCCTGAAGAGATACCAGATCGCCGCGCAGCTCACCGAGCAGTACGACACGGTCGGCCACACGCTGTATTTCACCGATTATACCCATAACCGAATATACGGTATCCGCAGCAGTCCAGGTACGTTCCTTCTCTCCCATCGTAATAGTGGAACTCTGTTCAAACATTTTCTCGCACGAGGAGACAAGCCCTGTGAGGAAAGTTCCAAGCAATATGCTAACTATAATGGATCTTGTTTTCATCATCATAGAGATTAGAGGTTAATTTTAACGCCAATTGAGAAATTCCTGCTCTGTGGCAGCAGACCGCGGTCAATACCCTGAGTAAGGATATTGTCACTCATTGAGAATTCCGGATCGGATCCCAAATAATTCGTCAGAGTGAACAGGTTGTTTGCAGCACCCCAGACGGTAATACCCTGGATAATAGCATTATTTATAGGCAGCTTATAACTCAAGGTCACATTCTTGAGACGGAGGTACGACCCATCCTCTATCCAACGGTCCGAGAATCTGGAATTCTGCATCGGATCACCGTATGCTATAGCAGGAACATCAGTTACCTGTCCCTCGTATCTCCAGCGGTTAACCAAATGCAGTGTCTGGTTATTGAACCTTGAACCGCTCTCTAAAATCATTCTCTCATAGTTAAATACATCGTTGCCCATAGAATAGTTGAACGTGGCGCTCAGAGTGATTGCCTTGAACGAGAATGTTGTGAATATACGTCCGTAGATGTCCGGATTCGGATCACCTATCTTGACCATATCCTTCGCGTCTATCTCACCGTCCTTGTGGATATCCTCAAAGAACACGTCACCTGCCTTGAAGTACTGATAGTTGCCATATGCATCCTTCATCTTCAGGTTCGCCTTCGCCGCATCGGCGGATTTCGCAAACACTCCGTTGGTCTTATAGCCGTAGAATATGCCTACCGGCTGGCCTACCTCACTTCTGACGGTTGCACCGCATATAGCAGTGTTGATTGCCATGTCATTGTCAGGAAGAGATGTAAGCTCATTCTTATACTTACCTACGCTGAGACCTGCTTCCCATTTCACATTCCGGGTATTGATAAGCTTCACATCGGCGGTTACGTCAAAGCCGTAGTTCTTGAGCGATCCGTCGTTTGTCCAGGAATTGTCAAGACCCGTGATATAGGCCAGCTTGCTGGTGGCAAGCAGATTCGATGTACTGCTTATGAATACGTTGGCGGACAGATTCAGATAATTGTTGAACAGCACTGCGTCAAGTCCGAATGTTCCCTTGGTGGTTGTCTCCCACTGCAGTTTGCTGCTGCCTATATTACCCAGTACAAGACCGGTGGTATTCAGCAGACGTATGGGTGAGAAATAGGTCTGTGAGGCAGTATCGCTGAACGAGTCATTTCCCGTCATATCGATTGTCGCACTCAGTTTGAGGTAGTTGATGAAACCGGCCTTGAACCACGGTTCGGATGACATGACCCACGCGGCGGATGCTGTCGGGAAGATTCCCCAAGGCACACCGAACATCTTCAGACCGTTTGATACTTCGCCGCCGAAACGTGAAGACGATGCCACACTCAGCCCGGCTGCGAAATAATATCTCTCGCGATAGTTGTAGTTTGCCTGAGCCCAGTATGTGAATGACAGCTCCGAGTTGTCAATACCGTCCGTCGATTTGAAGTTCAAGTCCGTTGACATATTGGGGGTCTTGTCATTACCTGAGTTGTAGCCGACCATACTGGTCTGATTGTAACGGTCCTTCATGATACGCAAGCCGCCGGATACGTGAATATCGTGGGCATTTACTCTCTTGTCAAAGTTGAAATACGTGTTGCTCATGAAAGTACTCTGCTGCGATGAGAGGGCCGCTACCCTGTTCTCAACCTCACCGATTCCGCGCACCTTGAATGAAGGTACACCGCTGACAGGCAGATAATAATTCTCATCGCCGCTGTTCATCGTATAGTTGAAATGCTCGCTGATATGCCAGTACCTGTTGATTTCGACTCTTGGTGTGATTGACAGCGATATGAGTCTGTTGCCCAAGTAGTTCTTGTTCACACCCTCAGCGTTCTGAAGTATTGACACAGGATTGGACAAAGCCACTTCCTTGCCGAGCACCTCATACAGATAGTCATCCTCCTCGCAAAGATACTTTGACTTCCTGCCATAGACATCGTACTGGTAAGGATCCAGAAACGGTGACTTGATGAGCGAGAGGAAACCCGGAGCTGTCGGAGTTCCGTCGTTCATATCCAATGGAGCCCCGTCATCACGGAGGTCACGGGTGACATCGCTGTACGATGCATCGAAGCGTACAGTCAGCCTGTTTCCGAGAATGATATCCGAGTTCAGTCTCATATTGAAACGCTGATAGTCATTCTGCTTCAAAGTGGCGTTACCACCGGCATAACCTACGGACAGGTTATAGTTCGCTATTTCATCACCACCCTGCACATTGATGCTGTAGCTCTGTACAAAGGCATTGCGATATGCCTCCTTCGTCCAGTCAGTCTCATTGTGGTATGTGTTATAGTAGTACGGATTGGTTGAAAGGAACTTGTAGTCCGATGTGGAGACATTTGCAGTTCCCAACAGCTCGGATGCATAATTCCTGTACTGCGTAGCATTCATCAGCACCGGCGTTGTCGGCATCATCTGGAAAGAACCGGCTGCTGAGACATCAATCTTTGTGGCCATGCTCCTGTTCCTCTTCGTGTTGATGACAATTACACCGTTGGCACCCTTCGAACCATAGATTGCCAGACCGCTCTTGAGTACGGAAATGCTCTCAATATCCTCAACCATTATATTGGCAAGCAGACTGTTGTAGAAGCCATCGTGAACTGAGACACCGCCTGACTTGACGTCTGTGATTACACCGTCAATGACGAGCAGAGGCTGCGTAGATATGTTCATGGAAGTGATACCTGACAGCAACGTCATCTCACCGGCTCCCAACTGACCGGAACGCGTACGTGACATAATGTCACCCATGAATCCGGACTGCAGCTGCTGGTCAACACTGATATCGGCGTTCATACTCGACACCTTTGCAGTCTTTGACTTCACAGCCTCGGTCTTGGTAGCGTAAATCTCCGCGAACTTGTCGGAATACATTTTCACATCAACACCCTCATCTTCTGTGCCGGCAACTGAACGTACCAGTGTATTACAGCCTTCAAGGGCGTATGTAAGTGACGTGACATACTGCGGAACCTTTATTGTATATGTTCCATCCTCCTTTGTCATGGCGGCATAGAGGGCATTGTTGTACGCCTGGACACGCACACCTACCATGGGCGTACCGTCGGCAGCATCAAATACAGTACCCGTAATGATTCTCAACTCACCGGCATCTTCGCTCTGTGCGGATACAAATGCCGGAAAAGCAAGCATAAGGAGGCCCAACAGCCACATGGGAAGCAAGCCCCTACTGATTCTTATCATGTTCATCTTCATATTATTTCTTCTGAAAAATCACAATACCGCTCACTTTAGTTCTCAGGAGCTGTTGTCGGTTTCACAATTAAGCAATCAAGGTAAACCTCCCTCTGACGCAGCGTCGCACTGGTTGACAATGTCTGGTTGAATTTCAGCATCAGTCCGGCTATATTCAGGTCTGAATAGCAGTCAGGCAGGAAGTAAGTTCCTGCATAAACCGTATCAAGCTTCTCCGGATTGGTTGAATAGGTAACGGCACGTGCACCCTGCTTCTGCTGGAATGTCTCCTTGACACCTGTCATTGTTCCTGACAGCTGGAACTTGTTCACCTCTGCAGCCTGACCTCTTCTGTTGTATGCCAGATTGTTCGGGGCTATTACAGCGTAGAATGAGTTCCATCCGCTCAATGTATTCGGAGCCTGGAAAGTAATGAACCATGACTGGTTGTAGTTACCTATCAGTGCCTTGTCGTCGGACAGCCTGCATGTCTTTTCTCCAATCTGGAATGACGGCAACGTAAGCACAGTAGTAGTCATACCAATCTGTGACGTCACAATGTTCTTGTCATCCTCCGCCTCAACTACAACCGGCTTCGCGTATGTGTAGAAAGGATCGAACGGCCAATACTCACACACATATATGTTACCGTTACTGCAGGGAATGACATCAAGGAATTCATATTTACCCTGGAACTTTCCATCCTTGAACGGATCAACGTAGGTATGATACTGGACCTGCTTGACAGGATCCTCAACCAGATCATACTTGGTGGATACCATTTTCATCCCGCTCGCGGCATTGTAATAAGGCTGCATCTTGGTGTTCATATTGAACACTGCATCGGTAAGCAGCGCACAATTGCTCTTGTATTCTGAAAGAGAATCGGAATCCTGTCTGGCCTCCAACCCATAGTGGAAATATACGGAAGCGGAATCCAATGCGGACATCCAATTGCCCCCGACAGGGAGAATCAGATTATAGGTACTGTCCTCCTCATTCAGGAAACCGAACTCATCAAATACCGGATTCTTCAGTTCCATCACTGAATCGGCATATACCAATTCAGCCTTCTCATTATAATACCCGGCAGAAACACTCTTCTCCTTATTGAGTTCCATCTTCGTATGCTTCAGCAGGAAAGCTCCAAGAGTCTCTGCATACGGGCTGTCCGATGATGTCAGGTACTCATAGATATTCGGCTTGTATTCCA
>JAKSIX010000040.1 GCA_024398595.1 Bacteroidaceae bacterium
AGGAAATACGACAGAATATGACAGTAGAGGAAGAGTTTTTCAGTGCGATAGACACACGCGATGCGGCGATTGCAGACCGCGATGCAAAAATTTCTTCACAGGAATCAATCATAGCGGACAGTTGCCGCCTCCTGCTCAATTCCGGTATGACTTTGGAAGAAATATCCAAGTCCTTGAAGATGAATCTGCAGCAGCTCAGTTACCTATTGGACAACAGTTGATTATGAGTTACCACGAATGACCGCAGTCGCGACTCCAATCCAGTTTTGCTCCCCCAAACCGGCAGTGATGCCCGTTCTTTTAACACACAAGTATCTCCAGATTTATAATACACTTTTGCTTCAGCACCTTGCGCTATCTTTGGACCGTAAGCTTCTGAAATTTGGCGTTCTGAATCCTCGTACCACACACCTGCTGCATGCGCCCATTGCTCCACCAGCTTTTCTTGAGCCTCATCTATCTGCCAATTGCTTGGTATTGCTGCTTGGCTTTCTCCAGCATCTCTACCTGAGCCAAGGCTTGCTCGCGCGTAACTGGCGATGGTTTGCGCCCCGATGAGCACCTTACCTGCACTACAGAGTCCTGCATGCTCTGGTGTATTGAATCTATCAGTGTTGATGTTGCCATTGTAAATATCGTTTATGTAATTATCAATTAGTTGTATCGTGTCAGGTGTAAAGCCTTTATTGTTTATCAATGCGAACAAAGTGTTCAGAGCGATAGAATCACTGGAAATATTACTATTTTCTATTGTATAGCGATTCATAGCGTATCAAAATATGCTTTTAGGGCATCCACATTTTCAAACTCATAAACCCGTCCGGCTTTGACATCGGCGCGTGCGCGTTCGTATGATTTCATTGCAGGACTCTTGTCTACGCTGACAACTCCGCGTATCATTCTGATAGCGCGTTTGATCTCTTTCAGCATGGAGGCATCTTCTATATTTACTGTTATTTGTGCAGGAACAGTAACGGCATTCCTGGAATCAAACGGCATTTCTGCCACCTTTTGTGATTCGGCATTTGTGAGGTTGTATCGTTTTTTGCCATAGTCAATGTGTGTCGTTTATGGATATCATGAGTTGCTGCGGATAACTTCGGCCGAGGCTGCCAGGGCATCAAGTTCCTCCTTCGTCATTGTCGTACTGGTTATGGCAGACGCGCCACAGGAACTGACATAGCAGGGAACCGACAGAGCCACACCGTCTATACCATACTCCCCGTTCAGAGTCACTGAGACAATCAGAATCTGGTGGGTATCGTGTATTATGGCATTTACAATCTGCGCAGCTGCGGCTGCGACTCCAAACGAAGTGGAGCCTTTCTTCTCAAATATCTTGAATCCGGCACGTCTTGTCACTTCCAGAAGTTTGTCACCTGACAGACTCACGTTGATTCCAATCTGTGAAGAAAGGAATCTGTCAACAGGCATTCCCATAACTGAAGTCCATCGCCATATTATACAGGAAGAGTTCCCGTGCTCCCCGAGAACGTATGCAGACACATCCCTAGGCTGTATGTCAAGCATCTCCGCAAGATAGCGTCTGAGTCTGGCAGAGTCAAGCAGCGTACCTGTGCCTATCACTTTCTCACGCGGTCTGCCGGTAAATCTCATCAATGCGCCGACCAGAACATCCACAGGATTGCTTATAACAACGATTATAGCATCCCTGTTGTACTTGTTCAGCTCTTCCGATACTTCCCTGGCTATGTCAATATTCACTTTGGAAAGTGACAGACGGTCAGCACTGCGATCCTTTATGCTCGGACCGATTGTATAGACAATAATCTCGGCACCTGCCGTCATCTCATAGCCACCGCCCCTTATCCGTGTCTTGATATCGGAATTGAGCGCAAGACTGTCCCGAAAATCGGCCAGCTCACCTTCTATCTTATCCCTGTTGCGCCCGCAGAGTACGAGCTCGTGGATTTCGGGCATATGCATAAACGTATGGAATGTCGCCATTCCCACATTGCCATAACCTAATATCGCTACTTTCATATTCCGCAAAGATAACCAATCATTACCATCTTTAATTACTTTTGCCACGAATGTCAACTTACATAATTATAAACATTCCGGACGGATATCAGAGTATGACAATAGACAAGAGTCTGGAATCCATTGCCGATAATGCAGCTATCGTAGTGAACGGATTTATGTGCGGAAGCCCCGTCCGGACATCGTTCACCTTCAATAATGGTGTCAATGACGTTCCGGCCCTCTACTCCACATTTTCCATCGTGACCCGCGACGATTTGTAAGCTGGAAGCTATCTCTTCAGCCACAACGGACTATAAAGATTCTCTACACTTCCATCCTCACCCATCTGCCTGAGGCTGACCTGAATGTATCCGTCTTTTCCGAAATACAAATTCACAAATGAGCGTGTGTCGTATCTGCTGACACCGTCATCGACCCAGGAACCGGTGTTTGCATAAATATAGCCTCTATTACTGCCATCGAACCTTTCTGCCATCACAAATGGGTTGTGGGTATGACCCCAGATAAAAAGACGATGATCAATATCGCGCCTGGCTATCCAGCTGACCGCCTGCGCATCCAAAAACGGGACTTCGCACACAGTGGCACCCAGCAGGAAAGGAAAACCGGATGGCGCATTGTTGAGTTCCAGACGCCTCTGCCATTCACTCTGAAGATACATACTCTTATACAGCTCTGGCTTGGGATCATCTCCAAGATATGAATACTGTGACGGTACATAGCCTTTTGTCAAGCCATTCAGACCGGTAGGGATAGCCGTAGTGTCCAGTCCCGGGAAATCTTTAGCCAGACCGATTACATTCCAGACAGACTTCATTATGAACAGATTATTGTCATCTGATTCGCTTGAAGAAGCGGCATCTCCTGCTGTCACTTTCCGGACACGATCTTCACTGAGACCAAAATCCTTCAGTGAAGCCCTACCCATATTGTCATCTGTTTTTTTCTCAAGATAGTCGTGTGTGGCAGCAACTCTTGTCACGAAATACTGCACTCCCATAAAAGCGTTCTCTTCGGTAACGCTGTCTGTCCCGATATTTGAAAGCATATCGGGCGCGCATATAACATCATATCTATGGCCATGCTCCATAGTAATTTCAGAGGCATATTCCGGCATGTACGATCCCACTCCACGGGCATCATGGACAAATACGGCATCTGGACCGAAAAGCTCGCGTACATCATCGTCCTCAAGACCGCAGTCGTGGTTGCCTGGAACATATATGAGTTTTATTCCGGCCGACTGTAATTCCCTGAACTTGTCAAAGACTGCCTTGTTGGCATCTGCAATCAGACGGAAATACTCTTTTTCAGTTACGACAGTCCCATCGGGCTTGGCGAATGTGGCATACGGAACAGGTGTTACATACTCGTCAATAACATCTCCCAACAGGATAAGTTCGCGATAAATTTCTTTATTTTCAATGAGGCTGTCAAGGTACGCAGTCAGATAATCCAGGTTCTCATTGCACCAGGACCAGCCATTGGCTATGGACCTGGCATCATTGAGGTGTATATCGGAGATGACCGCACTGTATGACTTTTTACCTTCCAGCACTTTGCCGGACAAGGAATCATCAACAAGCATAATATGAGCGAGCTGCGACTCCTTATCATTTTTGTAAATCAAGGTGACAGGCTTAGGGGTGGAACAGTCCAATGAGGATATATCTATTATAACCTGATTATCATCTTCCGGGTTCACGTAAAAGAAGACTCCAGGGAGAGATTCAGGCAGGATTCCCGGCAAGGTCTCCGTATAGTCTGTCAGCCTGAGCAGATCCAGAATGTCCGAATCAACCTCATCATCAAATTCAAGAACGATATTCTCATTGGACGACCTTTCTGCAAGGACACCTGGCACGATACTCATTTCTGCATTCTCATCAAGAACGATATGAGTATCATAATAGCGCTCCAACTCTTTGAGAAAATCGCAACCCGAAAACAGCAATGCCACAAGGCATAAAGGAAGAAATGTCTTTTTCATACAGTCTCCGTTTGAATTGAATCTATAAAAGTTAACCGATGGCGAAATTACACACTCCTACGCTGATTTCAAAATATCAGTTATGACTTTTCGAAAAGCATCGTTTATACGGCACATATCTGACCAATATTGGTTATTTTTGCAGTATGAACACTTTTTTATGAAAGCCATTACCAGATACTTCCGCAACCTGTCAGAGCAGCAGATAGAGCAGTTCGAGGCTTTGGAACCGCTATACAGGGACTGGAACTCCAAAATCAATGTCATATCGCGCAAGGACATAGACAATCTGTACGAGCATCACGTGCTTCACTCGCTGGCCATATCACAGATGATGGATTTCGCCGATGGCACCAGGATAGCCGATATCGGCACCGGTGGCGGTTTCCCCGGCATACCGTTGGCCATATTGTACCCGGAATGCAAGTTCACGCTGATTGACAGCATAGGGAAAAAAATTCGTGTAGCCAAGGCCGTAGCCGACAGCATAGGGCTGAAGAACGTAAACTGCATACAGGAACGCGCCGAGAATGAGACAGGCAAGTTTGACTTTGTGGTGAGCCGCGGAGCCCTGCCGATATCAGACCTCTGTCAGATTGCCTCGCGTCTCATTGACAGGAAGAACCAGCACAACGCCTACCCTAACGGCATAATTTGTCTGAAAGGTGGAGATCTGTCTGCAGAACTGGCAGGTCATCGTAACTCTTCGGAGGTAGTTCCGCTTACAAACTGGTACACCGAGGAATTCTTCAAGGACAAAAAAGCCGTTTACATACAGATATGATTTCAATCAAGGATTTTCAGTTCAATATGCTACCCGTCAACACCTATGTTGTATGGGATGAGACCAAGGAGGCAGTCGTCATCGACCCGGGCTGCTATTATCCGGAAGAAGGCGGCACACTGTGTTCATTCATACGCTCCAACGGTCTCAAGGTGAAGCATCTGCTCAACACCCACCTGCATTTTGACCACATCTACGGCAATCCAATCATAGAAAATGAATTCGGAGTGCTTGCAGAGGCCAACGAAGCCGATATGCCCTGGCTGACGGAAATACGCCAGCGTCTTGCCGCCTTCGGTATTCACAGCAAGGTTACGATAAATCCCATACAGCCTGAGAACCGCCTTAAGGATGGCGACACCATTGCTTTCGGAAATACGGTTTTCAATGTACTGCAGATTCCGGGGCACTCTCCCGGCAGCGTAGTCTTCTACAGCGAGACCGATGGCGTACTGTTCACCGGCGATGTAATATTCCAAGGAAGTATAGGACGTACTGATTTTCCTGACGGGAATCACGAAGACCTCATATCCGGCATCAGAAACAAACTGATGACTCTGCCTGACAGCACCGTGATATATCCCGGACACGGGCCTTCCACTTCAATAGGATACGAGCGTAACAACAATCCATACATTTAACAGAAACTGCATGAACAACTTACGGAAGACTATAATCGCGGCAGCCGTCACAATCGCACCGCTCTCATACGCCTCGGCCGACACCGAATGGCCGCTGCTGTTCGATTCGCTTGAATATGATTTCGGAGAAATTGACGAGGCTGACGGTATTGTATCGCACACGTTCATATTCGCCAACACATCGGACAATCCAGTCACAATTGATTACGTATCAACAAGCTGCGGCTGCACCACAGCCTCGTACCCTACCGAGCCGATAATGCCGGCGGAACTTTGCGAATTCACCGTCAACTTCAATCCGGCCAGGACTGAGGGACGTGTATATCGCGATGTCGAGGTGTTCGTAAAAGGCCGCCACGACTGTATGGGACTTATGCTGATGGCCACTGTCAAACCGGCACCGATGGGAATAAAGCAGATGTATCCGCACGTACTGGCCGGAAGCATACGCAGCAATATCTACCACACAGCTTTCGGATATATCGCCCAGCGGAGTACCGAGAGCAAGGGCGTGGCAATTGTAAATGACGGAGACAAGGCCGTAAGCATCAAGGCTACAGTCTCCGGCACCAGCAATATTCTCACTGTGGAATGTCCGCCAAGCCTCGATGCCCAGAAAGCCGGCAACCTGCTCCTGACCTACACAATGCCTCAGAACGACAAATACGGCACCGTGAACGATACGGTATGGCTGTGGTGCGACGGTGTGAAAGGTGATGTTCCACTTATCGTAAATGCTATCTGCACGGACGATTTTTCGAAATCGCAGAGTGGACGTCAGCCGAAACTCACCACTGACCCGTCTTACAAGGATTTCGGCGAGCAGAAAGCCGGTAAGATAATCAAGCAGAAATTCATAATAGGCAATGAAGGTGAAGCCGATTTGATTATACGTGCTGTGGAGCTTTCCGAAGGCATTACAGCCGATCTGAAGCCAAATACGACCATCAGACCCGGTGAAAATGTAGAGATGACAGCCGCTACTGTCGTAAAGGGAACATCCGGGTACAGCTACGCCGGCTCCGTCAACCTCATAACAAACGACCCCGTACGTCCACGACGCGAATTAAGGCTTACCATACATACCAGATAGTACATAACCAACTGTTCATTTTACTAACCAATAATTACTTTTTAATCAATCATTTATGAAGAGAATCCATTTCTTGTCAGGAATGATCGCATTGTTCATAGTCTGTTCATGCGGTGACAAGACTCAGTATGAGTACCCATTCCAGAACCCGAAGCTCTCCATAGAGAAGAGGGTTGACAACCTGATGTCATTACTTACGCCCGAAGAGAAAGTCGGGCTTATGATGAACGGCTCCATCTCCATTGACAGCCTTGGTATCCCAGCCTACAACTGGTGGTCTGAGGCTTGCCACGGTATATGTATGACCGGAGCCACAGTCTTTCCGCAGGCCATAGGTCTTGCTGCCTCATTCGATGACGCACAGCAGTTCGAAATCTACACGGCCGTCTCCGATGAGGCCCGTGCGCACTGGAACACCAGCGACCATAACCAGTTCGGCAAGACACGCGCCACAGGCGGTGCCTGGCATCAGGGACTCTCATTCTGGTGCCCGAACATCAACATCTTCCGTGACCCCCGTTGGGGACGCGGTCAGGAAACCAGCGGTGAAGATCCTTATCTGACAGGCCGTATGGGAACAGCTCTTGTAAAAGGTATGCAGGGCAATGACAAAAAGTACTTCAAGACCCACGCCTGCGCAAAACACTATGCCGTTCACAGCGGCAAGGAATCGGACCGTCACAGATTCGATGTAAGCGTATCCATGCGTGACCTTTGGGAAACCTATCTGCCGGCATTCAAGACTCTCGTACAGGATGCCAACGTACAGGAGGTGATGTGCGCATACAACCGCTATGAGGGTGAACCCTGCTGCGGAAGCGACCGTCTGCTCACCGACATTCTGCGCAACAAATGGGGCTTCAAGGCTCTCGTCGTTTCAGACTGCGGTGCAATCAACAACTTCTACACCAAGGGTCAGCACGAGACTCATCCGGATGCTGCCCACGCCAGTGCCGATGCCGTACTTTCCGGCACCGACATAGAGTGCGGAACAAGCTACAACTCACTCATTCAGGCCATGGAAGACGGTCTTATCAGCGAGGCCGACATTGACGTGTCACTCCGTAGAGTACTCCGCAGCCGCATTGAGCTCGGTATGTTTGACCCGGCCGAAATGGATCCGTGGAAAGACCTCGGTGCAGATGACATCAGTAGTCCTGAACATACCGCCCTGGCCCACAAGGCCGCTGACGAGGCTATGGTACTGCTCAAGAACAACGGCATTCTGCCTCTGTCAAAAGACACGAAGAAAATCGCCATTGTAGGCCCGAATGCCGACAATGTGTCAATGCAATACGGCAACTACAACGGAACTCCGGCAGTTGAGAACCGCATATCCATATTGCAGGCCATCACCGCAGCCGTTCCAAATGCAGAAATCATATACGAGCGTGGCTGTGAGCTTGCAGACCCGTTGCTGACCACCAACCACCTGGCCGATGTCAATGACGGTCAGGGACTCTATGCAGAATTCTTCAACAACACGGAACTTCAGGGCGAGCCTGTCACAAAAGGATATTATAAAGAGGTGAATATGCGCACGATGGGTGACTATCGCTTTGCCGACAATGTTGAGTTCAACAACTTCTCACTGCGTATGACAGGTAAGTACGTGGCCGATTTCACCGGTATGATGTCATATACCGTACGTGGCAATGACACCTATCGTCTGACCGTCAACGGCAAGGTACTTGATGAGCAGAAGGAAGCCGCTATGGGTCGTGGACGTGGCGGTTTCGGTGGCTTCGGCGGTTTCGGGCAGCAGAATGCCCAGAAACAGTTCAAGGTCGTTGAAGGCCAGAGCTACGATATCCAGCTTGATTTCACAAAGGGCGAGACCGGCTCCGCATATCTCTCATTCGAGATGACAGACCGCAAGGAACCTGACTTTGCAAAAATTGCAGAGAATGTCCGGGATGCAGATGTCATCATTATGGTAAGCGGTATCTCCGCCCGTCTGGAGGGTGAGGAAATGCGCGTCAGCTACGACGGATTCGCAGGTGGCGACCGTACAAAAATTGAGCTTCCAGCCGTACAGCTGGATCTGCTGAAGGCTATGCACGAGACCGGAAAGCCTGTAGTACTCGTAAACTGCTCAGGCAGCGCAATAGGCTTCGGCGATGTTGAAGACCAGTACGATGCCCTACTCCAGGCCTGGTACGGCGGTCAGGCCGGAGGTCTGGCTGTTGCAGATGTCCTATTTGGTGACTACAACCCGGCAGGCAGGCTTCCTGTCACGTTCTACAAATCGACAGACCAGCTTCCCGATATCGAGGACTACAATATGGCCGACGGATTCACATACCGCTACTTCAAGGGTGAGCCGCTCTATGCATTCGGTTACGGTCTGAGTTACACCACATTCAACTATGGTGACGCCACCATCTCAAAGAACAGTATGAAAAAGAACGGGAAAGTCGATATAACCATTCCTGTAACCAATACAGGCTCACGTGATGGTGATGAGGTTGTTCAGGTATATGTAAAGAGCCTTGATATCGCAGAGGCTCCTATCAAGTCCCTGAAAGGCTTCCAGCGCGTCAATATCGCCGCCGGTCAGACAGCCGATGTAACCATTACCCTGACATCCAAGGCTTTTGAGTACTACGATGAGACAATAGATGAACTCTCACCTATGTCCGGTAAATATCAGATTCTGTACGGTTCCTCATCACGCGACGTGGATCTCAAGTCAATCGACTTCGAAGTCCTCTGACAAGTCATCCGACACATCTGACAACATAGAATAAAAAGAGTCCGGCACGATGCCGGACTCTTAATTATATTGTATGGTTGGTCTTGGGTTAGAACATCATTCCACCACCCATTCCCATGCCGCCGCCCATGCCGCCGCCGAAGCCGCCCATGCCAGCGCCACCGCCCATACCCATACCGCCGCCCATGCCGCCGCCGAAGCCGCCCATGCCGCCGCCAAAGCCACCCATGCCGCCACGACGGCCGGCACGCATACTCTGACGAGCCTCACGGTCTCCAAACATTGAGAGACGATAGTTGAAGGTTACGAGGAAGTAACTGTTAATGTTGTTGTTGTATGTATCAGTACGTGAAGTGGCTGTCATCTGACGGCTTACATCGCTGCGCTGCTGGAGAATATCATATACTGCAACTGACAGTGTAGCCTTGTTGCCACGCAGGAATGAGAACTGTACCTGAGCGTTCCAGAGAAGTTCATCGGTGTTCATCTCATCGGAAGCGTAACCGCGACGGCTCTGCATACTGAGGTCTGTGATAAGTCTCAGATTATGCCACGGGAACAGGAATGTACCTGAAGGACCATACGAGAAGTCCCAAGTATCCATATTTCTATCCGGCATAATGTCATTGACGGAGTGACGATAATTCACACGACCCATTGCTGTTACCTCAACCCACTCATCACGATATGAGAAATCCAGGTTCTCACTGGCTGTGATTGTGTTGGTCGTACTGGTCTCGATTTTACTGAATTCGTCAATAGCGTGTTTGAAGTAATCCTGACCAAATTTACTTATAGCTTCCTGAGAATTGTATGTTGCAGTCCAACCCTTCTGGCTCTGATACTGACCCTGTGTAGATGAATTGAATGTGAAACGCTGGTCTGGCAGAGCAACACCTACGTTAGCACCTACAGATGCATTCCAGTTACCGAAGAAGCCCTCATTCATGTTCAGAGGCTGAGAAATTCTGGTGTGAGTCACAACATCGGTTGTTGAAAGCGAGCTGATGTTACGCAACGTATTGCTGAAACGACCATTTGTTGAGAAGCTGAACAGATTGGTAGGATTGTACTTCTGATACTGGACACTGAAGTTGTTTGAGAATGTCGGTTCCAAATCAGGATTACCTTTGGATATTGACAGCGGGTTGCTGTTATCGGTAATACTGAGCAACTGCTGCATTGAAGGCTGGCTTGAACGGCCGTTGTAGCTGATGTTCATCTGCTCCTGACGTGTCCAACGATAACGGAAACTGACGGTAGGAGTCCAGTTATAGACCGTACGCGACAGGATTGTATCCTTGATACCCATACCGGAGTAGTTCATTGATGAATACTGCGGCAGAAGACTTGCACCGACAGTGAAATTGTAGTTGTCTGACTGCTTGCGGAACTGGAGCTGAATCGTATGATCCCTGTTGTCATAGAGGTTTCTGGTACTCAGGTCCTCATTTCTTGTCATTTCAACAGAATCAATGTCCCAGAAGCCATTCACACCCCATCTGTCTTTGTACGCATCGTTAATATCGTATGTGGCACGGTCGCTATTGGAATGACGATATGAGAACTGATACGAAGCTTGAATGTAAGTGTTCTTTGCAATAGGCTCCGTGTATGACAGAGTAGTGGATACGTTGGTTGATGGATTAGGCGTATCTGAATATCTGTTCAGAAGAGTTATCGGATTTGGCATAAAAGAGGAACCTGCCGTACCTGGCATAGGAGTATATGCAGGTTTCTGGTACTGCTCATTGCGGGAGTATGAATAGCTGTTTCCGTTTGAATATGAATAATTGACGCGGACTGATACGTTACGGCCATCGTTGTTGAACCTGTGGACGAACTGGGCATTACCGCTTGTCGAGAATGTATTGCTCTTACTCTTGTTGACACTGTTCTGCGTATTACGGATAGCCTCGTACCTTTCATCAAGGAGGTCTGAAACTGCATCTATGCTGTTTTCCTCCTCAGCCTTTTTGGTAACCCATGCCAAAGCTGAATCAAGAGGATTCTCAAACCACTTATACGGATCTTCGCTGAATGTAGCAGACATATTCTGGCTGTTGCCTGAGGATGTCTGATAAGATATCTGAGGTGTAAAGACCAGACTGGTATATCTGTCGGCATTCCACTCGAAACGTAACTGGCCGTTGATGTTGTCACTTCTGTTCTCGTTGATGTTCATTCTGTTCGAGTAAGACTCAAAGCCAGGCTGGAAGTTCTCACTTGATGACTTTGAACGTGAATCGGAATTGCTGTGAGTGTAGTTGACACTACCGCCTATCTCATACTTGTAAGAATCGCTATAAACCTCTTCACCGATGTTGCGTGCAAAGTTAAGACCGAACTGGCCGGAAGTATTGACACCGCCGCCTCCGCCGAAGCCGCCCATACCACGCATACCGCCGAAGCCGCCTACGCCACCGGCGCGGGTGTTACCGTACGAACCGAGAATTGTCATCTGACGGTCCTCTGCAAAACGGTTCACGTTAGCGCTTACCGTATAGAGGTTATTTACATTGAACTCATTTTCCTTCATAGGACGGCCATAGCCTGCAGTAAGATTACCGAACCAGCCCTGAGCCATTCCCTTCTTGACCTGCAGGTCAAGTACTGTTTCCTCCTCACCGTCATCGATACCGGTCATACGGGCGTTATCGCTCTGCTTGTCGTAAGCCTTGACCTTCTCAATCATATCAGCTGTAAGATTCTGAAGAGCGACAGACCTGTCGTTATCGAAGAACTCCTTACCATTGACAAGGATTCTCGAAACGTTCTTGCCGTTGACGGTAATGTTTCCGTCACTTGAAATCTGCACACCCGGCAGACGACGCACGAGTTCCTCAACTGTAGCACCCTCCGGGAGTTTGTATGCCTCGCCGTTGAACACAACGGTATCGTTCACCATCTGAACCTTAGCAACCGCAGCTGTTACGGCAACCTCCTTCAGCATCTGGGCATCGGCCTTCAATGTAACTTTACCAAGATCTGTAGTACGGCTGTTAGCCTTCAGCGAAACACTCTTTTGAGTTGTTACATACCCGATGAAAGAGACGCGCACCACATAGTTGCCGGCAGCAAGTCCTGTAACTTCAAACGAGCCATCCTCATTACTGGAGGCTCCGGTCACATAACTTGAATCCGGCAATGCCAGCACCTGAACATTTGCAGGATAAAGCGGCTCAGCACTGCCGAAATCATAAAGGGAACCCTTGATAGTGAGATTTCCCTTCGACTGGGCTGACATAGCCACTGCCATACAAAGCATCACTAAAGTCAGAATCGAAAATTTCTTCATTTTTTTATTATTAAACATTAAAATCATCCAAAAACGACAACACGCACAACTCTATGCCAAAGTCGTGCAAAAATACTTAAAATGTGGCGTATAAAGCCATAAAAACGCTGTTATTTTAATCCTAAAACCGATATTTTGACACCTTGCATGGAAAAAGGTTTAATGGATACTTGAATAAAATTATCATTATATGACCCCCACCTGCATCCTCCCCTCAGGGGAGGACCCAGCCGGAAACGGCTGGAACTCAAGTTTCACATGCGAAACTTGAGTTTTTTATATATTTTTGCACAAACACAAAGCATTCTATTATGAAAGGACATTCATACGTATCAGTACTGTCAGCGATAATGAGCATTGTCTGTCTGAGTTGCGGCAACAGGACAGATTCATTTTCCGGGAATCAGACCGTCAAAGTCCATACCGGCAATACTACGCACGAAGTTGGCATTCACATTCCGTCGGATATGGACAAAAACAGCTCGCACCCGGCCATATATATGATGGACAACGAGTTATTCAATAATGACAAATTCATTTTCAGTATAGACTCATTGACATACATAGGCAAGATGCAGCCCGTCTTTTTAGTATCTGTCGATGACATAAACGCCGACCTGATCAATGAGGTTGGAAAGCATATCAATGCAGGTGTCAGGTTCTTCTACGGCAACGGCACTGGAGCCGATTCCGGCATACAATTCAGTGTTTCCGCTACAAAAGACCTGTTTCAGGAATACTGGTGCTTCAATCCGTCGCTTGCCAACGTCAATGCAAATACTCTCAGCGGCACCAGGTACCGTATTGTCTGGAACCTGAAAAACAATACGGAAGCGTATTACGACAAGTATCCCGCATTTGTATATTCACTGAGGAAGCGCGGTGCCACCATCATCGAAAGCACATACAGTGACTACGAGGACCTGCCGTCGCGCATAACAGAGTTCCTGCATACAATGGCAGAAGTTTTTCCGGCAGCGGCACGCTAGGACTCCTCGTTATAATACAGCTTATAGAACTTTCCGTGGGCATCCTCCCCCTGCTCTACCAGATTGCGGTTTCCGTGAATGTAGATATGGAAGTTCTTGTCCAACTTTATCACGCTCTTGAACGAGCGTGTCTGTTTCTTGACAGCAGTCTGATTGACATCGAAATCATTCTCCAGGACTAACTGGCGCTCGTCCTGGTATTTCCTGCGGTATTCATCGAATTTACCGATTACCTCCGGCTGTGCCATAACCTGCTTCTCGAAGGCTTCAAGCTGGAATTTCGGCTCCTTCTTGAAATAGTTGAGCGAGCGGTTCAGCAAATCCGCCTGATCGGCGCGGCTCACCTCAAAATCGACAGGCAGCTGTTCCGCCAGGTAGTTACGGCACATAGCCAACGCATTTTCTGTCTGGAAATACGCATCCTGACGCCGCTCTATATGCAGGAAATCGTCAACCCAATATGCAGCCTCGCTACGGTTTGTATTATCAACCACCAACACATAATAGCCCTGCTCACGTTCGTGGTTGAATATCAGGCATCCCTTATCCATCTTGCGCAGGCTGACTCCCTGCATCTGGCTTATATCAAAGCCGTCGGTATCCGGTTCTACGGTAATGAAGGTGTCCTTATTCTCTATTTTGAACAGACCTATGGCATCGCACATCTCCGTTCCGACACTCTGACCGCTTACGCGTGTGACATAGAAATCACCGCCCTTTATCTTGGGATGGCTGCAATTCTCATACAGGAGAGTCGCCAGATCAACAGACTTCTCAAACAGTTTTTCCGGACTGTCAAAGATGTCCGACACAAGCCTATATACCTGATTATAATTTATGTCAATAGTATCGACGAAACGGTATCGCTCCTCCGACTTGAAAGCTCCCAGGAACCAGTCTGTCATCAGAGTATTCATATCGCTGTCCAGAGCGAACAGCCGCTTGGAAAGTACAAATGGCTCCTCATTGGCCTGATTGCCGACATAGTGCAATGCCAGCGCCTCTATCTTTGGCTCTCCCATATATTGGAATCTGTTTTGAAATTATCAATTTTCAATCTGACCGCCGGCCAGATCCAGCAACTCATTCGTAATAGCCTGCTGGCGCAATTTGTTATACTGAAGAGTCAGTTCTGCAATAAGATTGTCCGCATTGTCGGTAGCGGCCTGCATTGCAACAACGCGGGCGGCCTGCTCCGAGCAGAACGAATCCAGAACCGCAGTATGCATTCTCATACGTATAACCTGTGGAAGCAATGTCTTCAGCAATTCCTCCGCAGAAGGTTCAAGAATATAGTCTGTACTCACATTGCCCTGCAACCCTTCCGGCAATCTGACAGGAAGAAGCTGATAATCAGTCACGGTCTGTGAGCCCGCAGACTTGAAATGCGTGTATGTAATTATCACCCTGTCAATAGTCTGACTTTCGAACAGTTCCGTCAATTTGTCCGCCAGAGCAGCAGACCCGCTGAAATTCCGTTTGGATATCAGACCGGAAAATGAAGCATCTGCCTCTATGCCGGATTTCCTGTAATAATCCGTGATTTTCTGACCTACCACGAACAGCATAGGAGCCTCTTCGCACTCCGACGCGCATCTGTCATAAAGGCTTCTGGAATGTCTGATGATATTCGAGTTGAACCCGCCGCAAAGACTGGAATCGGACGATATTGCGACTATCGCCACACGATGCACAGCCCTCCCGCACAGCATAGAGACGCACTGTGAGTCATTCATCACCGACAACCGGCCGAGAATACCGTCAAGCTGCTCCACGTACGGCAGGGTTGATTGAACCGCCGACTGCGCCTTACGCAGTTTCACGGACGACACCATCTTCATTGCAGATGTCGTCTTGCGGGTGTTTGACACCGAAGCTATCCTTCCTTTTATCTCCTTGAGTGACATCCGTTCAGATACCTAATTCCGCAATTGCCTGTGACGCAGCCGCCTCAATGAGAGCGCCTACCCCGTCATCAATCTTGCCCGATGCAAGTACATCTATTATATCAGTCTGATGCTTTGAGCGTAACAGTTGTACGAAATGCTCCTGAAAATCATCAACCTTATCCAATGGGATATTCCGCAGCAGTCCGTTGATACCGCAATACAGAACTGCAATCTGCTCACCTACCGGCATAGGAGAATACTGAGGCTGGACAAGCAGACGGTTGTTCTTGCGTCCGCGGTCGAGCGTCATTGCCGTAACCTGATCCATATCGCTGCTGAACTTCGAGAAAGCCTCCAGCTCGCGGTACTGTGCCTGAGCAATCTTCAATGTTCCGGCCACCTTCTTCATTGATTTTATCTGTGCATTTCCACCGACACGCGATACTGATATACCTACATTCACAGCCGGACGGAATCCCTGATTGAACAGGCTTGACTCAAGATAAATCTGACCGTCAGTGATTGAAATCACGTTCGTAGGTATGTATGCGGACACATCGCCGGCCTGGGTCTCGATTATCGGGAGCGCAGTGAGCGACCCGCCACCCTTGACGTGTCCCTGCAATGATTTCGGAAGGTCATTCATTTTCTCTGCAACCTCCTGCTGGCTGATAATCTTGGCAGCACGCTCCAACAGACGTGAATGCAGATAGAAAATATCACCCGGATAGGCCTCACGTCCTGACGGGCGGCGCAGGATAAGCGACACCTCGCGGTATGCCACGGCCTGTTTCGACAAATCATCGTAAACCACCAGGGCGTGACGGCCGGTATCGCGGAAATACTCACCTATCGCTGCTCCTGCAAGCGGTGCGTAGTATTGCATAGCCGCCGGAAACGAAGCCGGAGCAGATACCACAATAGTATATTCCAAAGCACCATGCTGACGCAGGGTATTGACTATCGTAGCAACGGTCGAGCCTTTCTGACCTATAGCCACATATATACAATATACAGGATCGCCCGCCTCATAATTGGCACGCTGGTTTATGATTGTATCAATTGCAATGGCAGTCTTTCCGGTCTGACGGTCACCGATTATAAGCTCACGCTGGCCACGGCCTATAGGAATCATAGCGTCAATGGCCCTCAAGCCTGTCTGCAACGGCTGATGTACGGGCTCGCGGAAAACCACGCCCGGAGCCTTGCGCTCAAGAGGCATCTCAAAGAACGGTCCTTCAATATCGCCCTGTCCGTCAAGCGGAGTCCCAAGTGGATCCACCACACGTCCCAGCATTGACTCACTGACATTGATAGAGGCAATGCGTCCTGTCCTGCGGACTTTCATATTCTCCTTTATCTTATCGGTAGGTCCCAGGAGTATCGCTCCGACATTGTCCTCCTCCAGATTCATGACAATAGCCCTGATGCCATTGTCAAACTCGATAAGCTCATCGGCCTCGGCATTGTGCAGGCCATATATTCTGGCCACGCCGTCGCTTACCTGGAGGACAGTTCCAACCTCCTCAAACTGCGTCTTGGTATCTATGCCGCGAAGCTGTTCCAAAAGGACTTCGGAGACCTCGCTCGCCTTAATTCCATTTATCATATCGACACACTATATGATTCTACTGTTCTTTGCTATCAATTCCCTCTCAACTGTTCTCAGCTTACGTGCCACGCTGGCATCTATCCTGCGGTCATCAATCTGAAGTACAAAACCGCCTATCAGACTCCCGTCAATAACCTCGTTCCATTCGATACGGTCGGATTTGGCCCTTTCCCTTATCATACGTTCCAGTTCGGCACGCTGTCCGTCCGACACGTGATGCGCCGTTCTGATTTCGACAGGCACCACATTGTACTTCTTCCGGTACAAGTCACGGTACGCCGAGGCTATGAATACGATTGACGTTCCACGTCCCGCCCTGACGACAAGCCTCACGAAATCGGTTATTGCCGTACATGCCGGAGTGCAGTCTTCATCCATAAATGCGGTAATCAGCAGATTCTGACGCGACTCCACCGAAAGCGTCGGATCAGACACCCGCTTCATAATATCCGGATACTGTGTGACATGGCGCAACAGCCTTGAAGTCTGTTCATAGACCTCATCCTGACAGCCCTGCTCCACTGCATACGCCAGCAGAGCCTTGGCATATCTCACTGCTACAGTACCGCTGCTCATTTCTTCCTTATGGATTCAACCTCGTCAATCATTCGGTCTATCATATCAGACTGATTCTGTTTTTCGGACAGATTGCCGATTATCAGTTTCTCAGCCACCTGCACCGAAATCTCAGCCACTTCCCTGCGTATGCCCCGCAAAGCCTCATCGCGCTCCATCTGAATCTGGGTACGCGCATCAGCAACTATCTTGCTTGCACTCTCACGTGCCTGCTGCTCAGCATCCGCAACTATCCTGTCACGCCTGTCTGTGGCCTCCTTGATGATACGGGCCTGCTCGGCACGGGTATCTTTCAGAATATTGTCGCACTCCTGCTGGATTCCCGCCAGCTTTTCATTGGCGGCCTTGGCTGCTCCCAGCGATTTTTCGATGAACTCATTGCGCTTATCCACCATATCAATGATGACGGGGAAGCCCCACTTGATAAGCACAAAGAACACGATACCGGCTGCAAGAAGCATCCAGAAAACAGTTCCGGCCTCTGGAGTCAGAAGATCCATTACAAGTAATTTCTACTATTTTACAAACAATGATAACAGACAGGTAATCACTGCGAAAAGTCCGACACCCTCAACAAGTGCGCCAATGACTATCATAGAACTCTTGATATCACCGGCAGCCTCAGGCTGACGTGCTATTGACTCCATAGCGGCCTTACCTATCATACCCAGACCAAGACCTGCGCCTATCGCTGCGATGGCAGCACCTATTGTTGCACCTAATTTTCCTAAAGCCGCACCTGCAGCAGCCTGCATAACTGTTAATAACAACATAATACTTAATTATTTATTGGTTAATCCTTCTTCTCTTCATTTACCCGCGACATACCTATGAACATAGCCGACAGCATCGTGAAAACGTATGCCTGAATATATGCCACAAGCAGTTCCAGACAGTTCATAAAAATCATAAAAAGCACTGATACAAAGGACATTGATGTCCCTATCAGAGGTCCCATCCTCGCCACTATGAATATCATACACGTCAATGCCAGTATAATGGAGTGACCTGCTGTCATATTGGCAAACAGACGGACTGTCAGGGAGAACGGTTTCGTAAAGATACCGAAAATCTCTATCAGCGGCATAAGCGGCATCGGACATTTAAGCCACGTAGGCACATCCGGCCATAGGATTTCCTTCCAATAACCCTTTGTGCCAAGAACATTTACAGTAAAGAATGTGACCAAAGCCAGAGTCAGCGTAACGGCGATATTACCTGTCACATTGGCTCCTGCCGGGAATATTGGAATCAGTCCCATCAGGTTGTTCAGCAGTATGAAATAGAACAGCGTAAGCAGCAATGGCGCAAAACGCCTGTATTCCTTGCCTACGCCGGGCTTGATCACTTCATCCACCACCATCATCGACACGAGTTCTATCAGGCCGACAAAGCCCTTTGGAGGGGCATCTGAAGGCTCGTGATTCCTGTACCAGGCAGCACACATCAGTATGATAGCCATCAGCAGAACTCCGTCAATGATAATGGCAAGAGCCACCTTGGTCAGGGAGAAATCCAAAGGTTTCACCTCTGTCCCGTCGTAATCCGTCTCCACAAGCTTGCCGGCAAAGGCACCTGTCTGACATATATGAAAGCCGTCATAGCCGTCTGAGCCCTCCAGTTCCGACGACATAAAAAAGTGCCAGCCGGACAGTTTGCTATACAGGATTACAGGAAGACTTATAGCTATATCCTTCTCGCCTATCGTTATGATATGCCATTCGTAAGAGTCCTTGAGATGCTCAAAAATGATGCCGCTCACGTCTATTGGCTCCTCCTCTGCAGAAGCATCCCCATCAGCAGCAACCGCTGGAGTTGCCGCACACATCAGCATCAGGGATAATATGACAAGCCATTTCCTCATCTCACTCACTCTTTGCCTCATATTTTACAAAATATCTGGTCTCATAAACCAGCAAAGCCAGATAAAAGACTGCAAACACGACTACAAACTGTATCAGTGCTTCTCTGACCAGAAACATATACAGGAGCAGAAAAGCGAGAGTCAGCATAATCTTCACCGGCCTGTAAATCATCAGAAACAGTTGCAGGGATTTACCCTTCTTTATAACGATACTCCTTATCAGAGACATCACAGCCAGCAGAACGGCGAAGAACAGAGGTACAGAAAACAGCTGGATCTGCAACTGAATACGCGGAAACAGGTATCCCACAATAACCATAATCACCGCCAATTGGCAATCTATATTCAAGTAGTTGATTACAAACCGTTTATACTGTTTCATACTTCTATACAGACCGAGACCGTATTGTTATCAACACTTGCGAATCCCCTGCTTACATTAAATTCATCCACACCATTCGCAGACTTGCATATCACTTTACCACGCTCCAGGGCCGATATGATTGGAGCGTGCCTGTCCAGAACAGTGAAGCTTCCGAGAGATCCGGGAAGTGTCAGGCTGTCAACATCTCCTTCAAATAATGTTCCCTCCGGTGTCAGTATTCTTACGCTCAGCATTGCTCTCTCAAATCAGTCCTTATTTTGCGGCTGCCTCCTCCATCAGCTTATGCCCCTTCTCTATCGCCTCATCTATCGTACCCACATTAAGGAACACCTGTTCAGGAAGTTCATCCACCTCACCGTCCAGAATCATATTGAATCCGCGTATTGTCTCCTCTATGCTCACCATCGTTCCGGGAACACCGGTAAACTGCTCCGCCACGGAGAACGGCTGAGACAGGAAGCGCTGAACACGTCTGGCACGTGCCACGACAAGCTTGTCCTCGTCGGAAAGCTCATCCATACCGAGAATGGATATGATGTCCTGCAGCTCATTGTAACGCTGCAGTATCTGTATCACGCGCTGCGCCGTATCGTAATGCTTCTTCCCTACTATATTCGGGTCAAGTATTCTGGAAGATGACTCCAGAGGGTCAACGGCCGGATATATTCCAAGCTCGGCTATCTTACGGCTCAATACCGTAGTGGCATCCAGATGCGAGAATGTCGTAGCCGGAGCCGGATCCGTCAAGTCGTCAGCAGGAACATAAACCGCTTGTACAGAAGTGATTGACCCGTGTATGGTTGAAGTGATTCTCTCCTGCATCTGACCCATTTCCGAAGCCAGTGTAGGCTGATATCCTACAGCCGACGGCATACGTCCGAGAAGTGCTGAAACTTCTGAGCCTGCCTGTACATATCTGAAAATATTATCTATAAAAAGCAGAACGTCCTTATTTTCCTTATCTCTAAAATATTCTGCCATAGTAAGACCTGTCTGAGCTACTCTCATTCTTGAGCCAGGCGGTTCATTCATCTGTCCGAAAACAAGAGCAGTCTTATTGATAACTCCTGATTCCTTCATTTCATTCCAAAGATCATTACCTTCTCTTGAT
>JAKSIX010000041.1 GCA_024398595.1 Bacteroidaceae bacterium
TGCGACAATACACCCCATACTGCTTGCAGTTCCCGGGGAAATATGGTATGCTTTTTATACAAAAGAGACGGAAAGGGGTAATTATCTGTGATTACAAAATGGATCAGCGGGACACCGTTTGAATTGGATGCTGTGGTGGTTCCTGTGGATACTGCTGCGGAGGCGGCGGGGTTGATTGCTGTGCAGGAGGGTAGGGCCGACTTCAGCCGGATGGCCGAGCCCCAGGCGCAGATGGCGCATCTTGAAAGCCGCGGCTTGGAAATACAGCTGGATGGAATTCTCAGGAGCACGGCATCGGCCGGATTCCGCCTCAGCGATTCAGGGCTGTGCAATGAATTCAATGCGTTCCTGGAGGAGTTCAGGAGGAGCGGTGAGTATGACCGATGGGACAGTCTGTGGCGCAGCAACTGCGATTCAATGGCTGAAGCGCTGGTCCGCAAGCCGCGTCCTCAGGGTGACCGTACCATACGGGTAGGAATCACGAATAACATTTTCCCGTACATATATATAAAGGATGGCAATCTGACAGGAATGGAAGTAGATGTTATGGAACATTTCTGTAATAGCGCAGGCATTGTACCTGAATATGTTGCCCAGGAATTCACAACTCTGATTCCTGCATTGAATTCCGGAAAAATCGATGTGATACTGTCGCATATGCGCGTTACAGAAGAACGTTCCAAACAGGTGCTTTTCTCGGCTCCTTACATAGATGGCGGCGGTGCGCTTGTCTGCAAGAGCCAGGTATCGGTCAAGTCCGAAAAGGCGGGATTCCGGCAGGGACTGAAAAACAGTATCAACAGAAATCTGTTAAAGGAAAACCGCTGGCAGCTGCTTACAGATGGCCTGTACCAGACAATACTCATTTCGGTACTGTCAGTGCTGATGGGTACTATGATTGGCATATTGCTGTGTATGGTGCGTATGAACCGCAGAAAATGGGTGGTTGATACATCGAAGGTTATGATTGACCTGGTGCGCGGCATTCCAATTCTGGTGCTGCTTATGATAATGTGCTACGTGGTCTTCGCATCATCGCGCATTTCGGCACTCTGGATTGCGGTGCTCAGTTTCGGACTTTATTACGGTGCCTATTTCTGTGAGATTTTCCGTTCCGGAATGATGAGCGTCAATCCCGGACAGTGGGAGGCCGGTGCGGCTTTGGGACTGGGTAAATTCCAGACATTCAGACTGGTAGTGCTGCCTCAGGCCCTGACATCAATCATACCTGTCTTCAAGGGCGATGTCATTGCGCTTATCAAGGGTACTTCGATAGTAGGGTATGTGGCTGTGATGGACCTGACACGTGCAGGCGACATTATCCGCTCGCGTACACTTGATGCATTTTTCCCGTTGATAATTGTGACTATAGTATATTTCTTCCTGTCCCGTATCGCGGGTCGCGGACTGGATGCCCTGAACAGGAAGGTGACACCAAAAGGCAAAGCCGTATGATAACAGTCAGACATTTGAAAAAGGTATTCAAGGATTCGTCAAAAGAACTTACGGTTCTCAGTGACGTAAACTGTGAAATAAGAAAAGGTGAGGTCATTTCCATTATCGGTCCTTCCGGTACGGGAAAAAGCACCTTCCTGCGTTGTCTGAACCGTCTGGAGGAAGCTACGGCGGGTCATATTGAGATTGATGGCGTTGACATACTTGACCGTAGGGTGGATGCAAGTCTGCTGCGCCGCAAAATGGGTATGGTGTTCCAGAATTTCAATCTGTTTGAGCATCTTACCATTCTTGACAACATTACACTCTGCCCCCGGACTCTGCTCGGCCAGTCAAAGGCCGATGCCGAGAAACGCGGTATGGAACTGCTTGAAATGGTGGGTCTTCACGATAAGGCCGGCAGCCTGCCGAGTGAACTGTCGGGCGGTCAGAAACAGAGGGCTGCCATTGCACGCTGCCTTGCCATGAATCCGGAAATCATTCTTTTCGATGAACCTACATCGGCCCTTGACCCTACTATGGTAAGCGAGGTGCTTGCCGTAATACGCCGTCTGGCTGCCCAAGGTATGACTATGGCTATTGTAAGCCACGAAATGCAGTTCGTCAGGGACGTGAGCACAAGGGTGTTCTTTATGTACGGTGGTGAAATTTACGAGGAGGGCACTCCCCAGCAGATTTTTGACGCTCCGCAGAAACCTGTCACCAAGGCTTTCGTGAACAGGATACGCAGTTTGAACTTCCGGCTTGAGAACCGTCATTATGACCTGTATGGAATGTTCGGTCAGATTGAGACTTTCTGCTCGAAATATGGTTTGGGAAATAGCCGTACGATGGCTGTCCAGCATACCGTTGAGGAAATGCTGTCCGAAATTCTGCCGTTTACAGGACCTGTGAGCCTTGATTTGGAATACAGCGAGAAGACTTACGGACTCAGTCTGCTGATTACGCAGGAAAACGTATCGTCACCCGTCCTGTCGGGGTGCGATTCCGACTCGGTATCGCTGAAGCTCGTACGCGGAATGTCCAAATCGGTCAGTGAACCGGAAAACGGGCTGATCCGCGTGGAGTTCTGAAATATTTGAAATACAAAATTGTTCAAACATTTGACAAGGACATTATGAAGGATAGGGAACGACTTCAATATGAGTAAGCATTGCCCGGCATCTGAAATAGTGGATAAGTCCCATGACAAATAAGGTGGTATCCGAATAGCCGGACACCACCTTTTATATTGATACCAGATTACCGATGATTACTCACCGAGCAGCAGTTCGACAATCTGGCAGGCAGCCTTGGCTACGCTGGTACCGGGGCCGAAGATGGCAGCTGCGCCGGCCTTGTACAGGAAGTCGTAATCCTGTGCAGGGATGACACCTCCGACAACGACCATAATGTCTTCGCGGCCGAGCTTCTTGAGTTCTTCGATGACCTGCGGAACAAGAGTCTTGTGACCTGCAGCGAGTGATGATACACCGAGTACGTGTACATCGTTCTCGACAGCCTGGCGTGCTGACTCGGCAGGAGTCTGGAACAGAGGTCCCATATCGACATCGAAACCGCAGTCTGCGTAACCGGTAGCTACAACCTTGGCACCACGGTCGTGACCGTCCTGGCCCATCTTGGCTATCATGATACGTGGCTGACGGCCTTCCTTCTTCGCGAACTTCTCTGTGAGGGCGCAGGCTTTCTCAAAGTCGGCATCCTTCTTGCTTTCTGATGAATACACTCCTGAAATTGTTCTGATGACTGCTTTGTAACGGCCTACGACCTTTTCGCAAGCGTAGGAAATCTCACCCAGTGACGCGCGTACCTTGGCGGCCTCGACAGCAAGCGCGAGCAGGTTGCCCTCGCCGGTCTCGACGCACTTGGTGATGGCATCGAGAGCCTTCCGGACATCAGCCTCGTTACGGCCGGCGCGGAGAGCCTTCAGACGTTCAATCTGCTGGTTGCGGACAGCGGTGTTGTCAACCTCAAGGATATCGATAGGATCCTCGTGGTCAAGGCGATACTTGTTGGTACCTACGATGGTCTGGATGCCTGAGTCGATGCGGGCCTGTGTGCGGGCTGCAGCCTCCTCAATACGCATCTTCGGCAGACCTGTCTCGATGGCCTTTGCCATACCGCCCAGCTTCTCGATTTCCTGGATGTGCTCCCAGGCCTTGTGGGCAATCTCGTTGGTCAGGCTCTCGATGTAGTATGAGCCGGCCCACGGGTCAACCTCGCGGCATACGTTGGTCTCCTCCTGGATATAAATCTGGGTGTTACGTGCAATACGTGCCGAGAAATCGGTAGGCAGTGCGATAGCCTCGTCAAGAGCATTGGTGTGCAGTGACTGGGTGTGACCCAGAGCCGCAGCCATAGCCTCGATACAGGTACGGCCTACGTTGTTGTACGGATCCTGCTCGGTGAGTGACCAGCCTGATGTCTGGCAGTGTGTACGCAGGGCCATTGACTTCGGGTTCTTGGCACCGAAGCTCTTGGTAATCTTGGCCCACAGCAGACGTGCTGCACGCATCTTTGCAATTTCCATGAAGTGGTTGGTACCGATAGCCCAGAAGAATGACAGACGCGGTGCGAAGGTATCGATGTCCATACCGGCGTTGATACCTGCACGCAGATACTCCATACCGTCGGCCAGTGTGTAAGCCAGCTCGATGTCGGCGGTAGCGCCGGCCTCCTGCATATGGTAGCCGGAGATTGAAATCGAGTTGAACTTAGGCATATTCTTTGATGTGTATTCAAAGATATCGGCGATAATCTTCATTGAGAACTTAGGAGGATAGATGTAGGTGTTGCGTACCATAAACTCCTTCAGAATATCGTTCTGAATTGTTCCCTGCATCTCCTCAAGACTTGCACCCTGTTCCAGACCCGATACGATGTAGAATGCTAAGATTGGCAGAACGGCACCGTTCATAGTCATGGAGACGGACATCTTGTTAAGTGGAATACCGTCGAACAGAACCTTCATATCCTCTACTGAGCAGATGGATACGCCAGCCTTACCTACATCACCTACAACGCGCTCGTGATCGGCGTCATAGCCACGGTGTGTGGCGAGGTCGAATGCTACTGACAGACCTTTCTGGCCTGATGCGAGGTTACGGCGATAGAATGCGTTGGACTCCTCGGCGGTTGAGAAACCGGCGTACTGGCGGATGGTCCAGGGACGCATCACGTACATTGTCGAGTACGGGCCACGGAGGTTAGGTGCTATACCGGCGGCATAGTTCAGATGCTCCATTCCCTCAAGATCCTCTTTCGTGTATACAGGCTTCACATCAATCTTCTCCGGTGTTGACCAGATATCGTCTGCGCCTGTGTTCTTGCAGCTGCAAAGTGCCTCGCAGGAGGTTGCTGCCTTAATGTCAATATTCTTAAAGTTTGGTTTCATAGCGCACTGGTTATTTGATGTTCAACTTGGCATTGAAATCCTTGAGAGTGTCAAGAACATTGCAACGTACGTGGATATAATTCTCGATGCCCTGAGCCTTGAGGTCCTCCATACAGGCTGGAGCACCGGCTACTACGAAGATGGCCTTGTCGCCTACAGCCTTGAAAGCTGCCGGTGCATACTCGGCGTACTCGTCGTCGCTTGAGCAGAGGACGATAATGTCGGCCTTAGCCTTGCATGCGGCCTCGGCGCCTTCCTCATCGGTCTTGAATCCGAGGTTGTCAATGATCTGATAACCTGCGCAACCGAAGAAGTTGCCTGAGAACTGTGCGCGTGCCTGACGCATTGCAAGATTGCCGATGGTCAGCATAAATACCTTCGGACGCTTGCCTGATGCCTCTGTAGCAAGACGGAGCTGCTCGAACTCTGATGCGAGACGTGCGGTCTCGAGAGTGGGGTAGTCGCTTCCCTTCCTGCAGCAGCAGGATGTGGCCTTGCGCTCACCTGCAATCTCGTTGATGTTCGGGAACTGGTTGGTTCCGAGCAATGTCTCCCTGCGCTTTGCGGCAGCCTCGCGACGGGCCTTGCCACTGGCGTTGATAGCCTCCTGAACCTTGCCGGCCTTGGCCTGAGCCATCATTCCGCCGTCCTCCTCGATTGCGAGGAAGAGGTTCCAAGCCTGCTCTGCGATAGCGGCTGTGAGGTTCTCTACATAATATGAACCGCCGGCCGGATCGACGACCTTGTCCATATGTGACTCCTCCTTGAGCAGAAGCTGCTGGTTGCGTGCAAGTCTCTCTGAGAAATCGTTAGGCTCCTCGTATGCGAAGTCGAACGGAGTGACGAGGATTGACTCGACACCTGCTACGGCTGCGCTCATTGCCTCGGTCTGTGAACGGAGCAGGTTGACGTACGGGTCAAACACAGTCTGGTTGAACTTCGAGGTCTGTGCCTGAGCGTGCATCTTGCAGGAGCAGCGGCAGATGCCGTCCTCCGGTTTGTCATTGCAGGTGCACTCCGGCTTGTACTGCTCTACGATCTTTGCCCAGAGCATACGGGCGGCGCGGAACTTGGCAATCTCCATAAAATAGTTGGAGCTGATGCCGAAGTTGAAGCGGATTTTCTTTGCCACTGCGTTGGCAGGAATACCTGCCTCTGTGAGTGTGCGCATATATTCATTTCCCCAGGCAAGTGCGTAGCCGAGTTCCTGGTAGCAGTATGCGCCGGCATCGCTGAGGATGACTGGGCTTGCCACGAGGCAGCGGAACTTCTTGAGAGGCTTGAGAATATTGATGAGCTTGCCGGCATCTGCAAAACCGTTGGCCTTGTCTGTGCCGTTCATCAGGATTGAATATATCGGGTCGAAATAGACAGCACCCTTGATCTTGCTCAGATCGTAGCCTTTCTTTGTGAAATATGCTACAAGAGCTTCAGCCTGCTTGCAGGCGATTTCGGGTGATGTGCAGAAGTCGAGAGCCACGCACTCGGCGCAGATGCCGTCGAGCATTGTCTCCAGACTACTGCCTTCGCAGAGATTGTCGCAGAGGATGAAGTTGAGCTTGGTGATACCCTTGTTCAGAACTTCAAGAGCCTTTGCATTGGCAGCCTTTGCGTCCTTCCCGCAGATTGCCTGACTTACCAGCCAGTCGTTGTCAGCCTTGATGCCGCGTACGAACGGGAACTCTCCCGGTTTCGTGGTGGTGTCGAGACCTGCCAGATTCTCCTGACGATAGAACGGCTGTACTTTGAATCCTTCGTTTGTCCTCCAAACGAGTTTCTTCTCGAAATCCGCGCCTTTCAGATCTTCTGTAATCTTGGCCATCCACTCTTCGGTAGAGACTGGCGGAAATTCAGAAAAGAGTTTTTCCTTGTTGTTTGCCATAACTAGTTTTTAACTTATGTTAGTTGTTATAATTTCTAAAATGCAAAGGTACGGAATAAAAATAAAAAAGCGACCGTCAAGCCGCTTTTTTATTAAATAAGGTGAGCGTGGATCAGAAACCGCCGAAGCCGCCACCGAAACCACCCTGCTGCATCTGCTGACGGCGCTCTTCCTGAGCCTTCTGATATTTTGCGTACTGCTCCTCGGTGAGAATAGACTTGAGTTTCTTCTCCGTAGCCTCACGTCTTGCCTGCATCTCCTTCATCATATCCTCGCTCGGACCTTCACCCATGTTGAAGCCGCCACCGCCTTCTTCCATCATCTTCTGCATACGCTCCATCTGCTCCTTCTGCTGAGCTGTGTAGAATGACAGAAGAGAATCCTTCTGAGCCTGTGAGAGGTCAAGACCCTCTGCTACGCGGTCAACCTGACGCTGAGCCATCTGAGCCGGATCGAAATCACCGCCGCCGAAGCCGCCGCCGAAACCCTGTGCAAAGCTGAATGATGATACCATCATAGCTGCAATTGCAAAAAATAACTTCTTCATTTCAGTCGTTTTTATAAGTTGTTAATGTTTGATGCCAATAATATAGACAATGTGCTTGACGGAAAGTTTAATCTTACATGATTTTTCGTGAATGAAATCCATACCTACACGTCAAGAATATGGGTGTGCTTTCCGTCATTCTCCAGCTCAATCACATCCAGGTCGCGGAATTTGGAGCCGTCGATGGTGAAGCGTACCAGCGTGCGGACTTTCTGCCAGCCCTGCAGTCCCGCCGCACCGGGATTCATGTAAAGCATTCCCAGAGTAGTGTCGTACTGTACTTTCAGAATATGGGAGTGTCCGCAAACGAACAGGTTCGGGGTGCTCATTGAAAGCTGCAGGCGTATGCTGCTGTCGTAGTGCCCGGGCGTGCCTCCGATGTGTTTCATGCAAATCTCGGCATCCTCCACCTTGAAACGATAGATTTCGCCATACACGCGCCTGATGTCCGCACCGTCGCAGTTTCCGCTGACGGCCCGTAGAAATGCTATCTCATTCAGTCTCTGGGCTATGCCGTATGAGCCTATATCGCCTGCGTGCCATATCTCATCGCAGTCCTTGAAATATTTCTCGTAGCGGTCGTCCCAACAGCTGTGGGTGTCCGACAGCAGTCCTATCCTTTTCATATTCCGAGCTTGCGGCGTGCAATGTCAATGATAATCTCCGCACATCTCTCCACACCGAAGACAGATGTTGACAGGCACAGGTCGTACGATGAGGAATCGCCCCATCTGGAGCCTGTGTAGTAATTGTAGTATGCCGCCCGTTTGCGGTCTCCGTCCTCAAGCATTCTGAGGGCTTTCCTCTCGTTGAAGCCGCTGTTGTTTTCGCAGATGCGGCGGATGCGGTCTTCCGTGGTGGCAGTCAGGAACAGGTTGAGTGTGCGGTCGCTGTCGCGCAGTATGTAGTTGGCGCACCGTCCTATGAATATGCAGTCCTCCTGCGAGTGGATGCGGTGTATGGCATCGCTCTGGAGCTTGAACATCGACTCGTTGCTCATGTAGTTTCTGGACATGCCACCGTCTGTCAGGTGTGTCAGAAAGAGAGAACGCAGCCTGCGGCGCGATGTCTCCTCATCGGCCTTCACGAAAAACTCCTCACTGAAGCCGCTCTCATCGGACGCGCTTTTCAGAAGCTTCTTGTCGTATACGCTTATTCCAAGCTCGGAAGATATTATCGCGGCTACGTCTCTGGCTCCGCTGCATATCTGGCGGCCAATGTTTATCGCATAATGTGTATCCATCGCTATTGTCGGTTAAGAGGTGTGGCTTTTCTGAACTTTCTCATCTGCACTATCAGGAGTGATGCGGCGAGTATGACTGATATGGCATCGGACAGCGGCAGGCTGTACCAGACTCCGTCAATGCCAAGATGCCCGGGCAGAATGAGCAGGCAGGGTATCAGTATGAGTACCTGGCGGGACAATGACATCAGAATGGACTTGCCCGGCATTCCTATGCTCTGGAAGAAGTTGCCCGTGACCATCTGGAATCCTATGAGCGGATATACGAGGAAGGTCTTGTACATTCCGTTGCGGGCAATACCGGTCAATGCGGCATCGTCCGTGAATATCCTGATGCACAGTCCCGGCATCAGCTCGCCTATCAGGAAACCTGATGTGGTCACTATGGTGGCAAACAGTATTGAAATCTTGAGCACTTGCGTTACGCGGTCGTACTGGCGGGCTCCGAAATTGTATCCGGCAATAGGCTGCATGGCCTGGTTGATGCCCATCACAATCATTATGAACAGGAACGCAATGCTGTTGACTATGCTGTAGGCTCCTATGGCCAAATCTCCGCCGTATGTGAGCAGGCTGCGGTTGATTATCAGCACTACTATGCAGGCCGCTGAATTCATTATGCAGGGTGACAGCCCGATTGTGAGCATATTGCCGACCAGGTCCGGACGCAGGCGGAATGTGCCGCGCTGCAGGTGAATAAGCTCGTTCCTGTCAGACAGCTGTATGCATTGCCATACGAAGGCTGCAACCTGTGAGATGACGGTCGCGATGGCCGCTCCGCGTATGCCCCAGTGGAACACCATAATGAAGAGATAGTCCAGGACGGTGTTCAGCAGGACTGTGCCTATAGTGGCGTACATAGCCTTCTTGGGATGTCCGGCCGCTCTCAGAATGCAGTTGATTCCCAAATAGAGGTGGGTTATGGCATTGCCGCAGAGGATTATCGTCATATAGTCACGGGCGTACGATATGGTAGCGTCGGTTGCACCGAACAGAGTCAGTATGGGATTGATGAACAGTATTCCGAGCACACCGAACAGTACTCCTATTATTATGTTGAGGGTTATGGAATTGCCGAACAGCATAAGCGCACTCTTGTTGTCGCGCTGTCCGAGCTTGAGTGAAATCATCGTTCCGGAACCGACTCCGACCATTGCGCCAAGCGCGGCGGAAAGATTCATCAGAGGAAATGTCACTGCCAGACCGGACAGAGCCAGCGAATCTACACCGTGACCTATGAATGCGCGGTCAACGATATTGTACATTGACGATGCCACCATAGCCGTAATGGCAGGCAGGGCATACTTGAACAGCAGTCTGCCGATTCTCTCTGTGCCTAACTCCGTGGGCGTTCTCAACTCCGACATCTTTCTCCTTCTTTTTCGGAATGCGAAATTACTCTTTTTTGCTTAACTTTGTCATTGTGATGAGAGAGAAGGTTCTGGTCGGGATGAGTGGCGGGATAGACAGTACTGCCGCGTGCCTGCTGCTTATGCGGCAGGGGTATGATGTCATAGGCCTGACCATCTGGAATCATAGTCCCGGAATGTCCGGAGCGGACACGGAGCCCGATTATGTGACTGAGGCAAGACAGATGGCCGCGAAGCTTGGTGTGGAGCACTGTGTGGCGGATGAGCGCGAGGCATTTGACCGCGATGTGGCGATGCCGTTCGCACGGAAGTGGCTGGACGGGCTTACTCCGAATCCCTGTGTGGAATGTAATCCTCTGTTCAAGTTCCGTCTGCTTCTGGAATGGGCGGACAGACTGGGCTGCAAGTACATAGCTACAGGCCATTATGCAGGTATTGTGCGTGACGGTGAGAGATGCTATATAGAGCAGGGAAAGGATTTCCGGAAGGACCAGAGCTATTTTCTGTGGAAATTGGGTCAGGAGGTACTGAACCGCACGCTTTTCCCTGTCGGCGGAATGACCAAGGCGGAAGTGCGTGGGTATCTGGCAGCCAACGGCATTGAGCTCAGACATTCGAAGCGCGAAAGTATGGAGATATGCTTCATAGAGAGTGATTATCGTGAATATCTCCGCGAGAGGATACCTGATGTCGATACTGTTATAGGCCCTGGCCGTTTTGTTGACAGCAACGGTGTTGTGATAGGTCAGCACAAGGGCTATCCTTATTATACTGTAGGCCAGCGTAAGGGGCTTAATGTGGCCTTTGGAACTCCGCGCTACGTACTCAGGACAAATCCTGAGAAAAATACTGTAATGCTGGGACTGCCGGAACAGTTAGAGACCGGGTATATGCTTGTGAGTGATTTGAAACCGTATAATGCGGAACTGATGAAAAGTCCGGACCTTGAAGTCCGCATACGTTACAGAAGCGTGGCCGTGCCCTGTACGATAGTACGCGAAGTGGCAGATAATCTGGTGCTTGTGCGTTTCAGAGAGCCCGCATCAGCTATAACTCCGGGACAGTCGGCTGTGTTCTATATAGGCAGGAAAGTGGTCGGAGGGGCTGTCATCACATTCCAGCGCGGTATAAACCAATATATTTGCGACTATGAAAACACTGACATTGTTTGAATTCAACAGTATGGTGAGAGAGGTCATAGAGACTTCATTTGACCATACATTCTGGGTGCAGGGTGAGATAGCGTCCTGTCAGGTCAATGCGACGGGGCATTGCTATATGGAGCTTATACAGAAGGCTCCGGATGGAGGAGGCGTGATAGCGAGGGCCAAGGCAAACATCTGGCGGACGAATTTCCAAAGGCTCAGACCGTTTTTTGAGCGTGAGACAGGACAGCGTCTTGCCGCAGGGTTGAATATCCTGGTGGAGGTGAGTGTGACATTTCACGAGGCTTACGGATATTCGCTTGTAGTCCAAGGCATTGACCCTACATACACTATGGGCGACATGGCACGCAGGCGTAAGGAGATTCTGATGCGTCTTGCGGCAGAAGGCGTGATTGACCTTAACCGCGGACTGTCTATGCCTGTATTGCCACAGAGAATTGCCGTCATATCGTCTGCCACTGCTGCCGGATACGGTGATTTCTGCAATCAGCTGGAAAACAATCAGTATGGCTTCAAATTCTATGTGAGACTGTTCCAGGCGATGATGCAGGGCGACAGGGTGGAGGAGAGTGTCATTGACGCACTTGACCGTATAGCCTCACAGCGGGACAGGTTTGATGTGGTGGTGATAATACGCGGTGGAGGTTCGTCAAGTGAACTGAGCTGTTTTGATTCATATAATCTGGCACTGAATGTGGCGAATTTCCCGTTACCGGTGATAACCGGTATAGGGCACGAACGCGATGATACTGTAATTGATGCTGTGTCGCATACGCGCGTCAAGACGCCTACAGCTGCGGCGGAACTTCTGATATCGTGTCTGGAGGATGCCGCTGCCGGCATTGACCGTCTCAGCAAAAGACTTGTTGAAGGCGTATCGTCCTGTATGGAAACTGCCGGTCATCGGCTGGCATTGCTGTCACAGAAACTGCCGTCGCTTTTCTCGGTATTGAAAGTGAGGCAGGAGCAGTATATGCAGAGTCTGATGGAGCGTGCGGCATCCGCAGCCCGTAGCCGGACAGCCGGCCAGAGGTATGACTGCGACAGGCTCAGCCTGCGCTTGGAGAACGGAATGCGTTCATTTCTGTCGGCTCAGAGTCACAGGCTGGAACTTGTTGCCGGCAGGATAGAAGCCGCATCGCCAGAGCGCATACTGCGTCAGGGATATACAATGACCATAGTGAACGGACACGTGGCACGCAGCGTGGCGGCTCTGCACCCGGGCGACTCCGTGACGATGCGGTTTGCCGACGGTTCGGCGACCGGGACAATAGACAATGTTGAATCAGATAAATAGAGTATCATATGAAATACGAGGAAGCAATGAAAAAACTGGAGACGATTGTCTCCGACATCGAGGAGAACAGGCTGGATATAGACAAAATCACAGAGAGGCTGAAGGAGGCGCAGGAACTCATCAGATTCTGCAGGGATAAGCTCTGCCAGACAGACAAGGAGATTCAGGAACTTATGTCAGAGGAACAGAAATGAACAGGGAAATTCCGGTACTGCTGCTTACAGGATATTTGGGAAGCGGCAAGACAACATTGGTCAATAGGATACTGACCAATCGCAAGGGTATAAGATTCGCAGTGATAGTCAATGACATTGGCGAGGTGAACATTGATGCGTCGCTCATAGAGAAGGACGGTGTGGTAGGCAGGAAGGATGAGAGCCTTGTAGCCTTGCAGAACGGGTGCATCTGCTGTACTCTGAAGATGGATCTGGTGGAGCAGATAAATGACATCGTGTCAATGCGGAAGTTTGACTATATCGTCATTGAGGCAAGCGGAATATGCGAGCCGGAGCCTATCGCGCGTACAATATGCTCTATTCCCTACATGGGGGAGAAATATACGCGCAACGGTACTGCCCGTATAGACTGTGTGGTGACTGTGGTCGATGCCCGCCGGATGCGCGATGAGTTCTCGTGCGCTAAGGATTTGCTGCGCGGCAACATTGGAGAGGACGACATTGAGAATCTGGTTATCCAGCAGGTGGAGTTCTGCAACATCATATTGCTGAACAAGGCATCGGAGGTCAGGCCGGACGAGCTTGACAAGGTGCGTGACATAATACACGCGCTTCAGCCTACGGCTGACATCATAGAATGCGATTTCGGCGATGTGAATCTGGACCGTATCATTGGAACCGGCCTCTTCAACTATGACTCGGTGGCTGCATCGGCTGCCTGGATTACCGAGGTGGAGAAAGGCGCAGATGTGGATGAGGGGGAGACAGAGGAATACGGTATATCTACGTACGTGTATTTCAACCGCCGTCCGTTCGATATGGGCAAGTTTGATTACTTCGTGGCCTCACGCTGGCCTGCCGGAGTAATCAGAGTGAAGGGAATGTGCTACTTTGCAAGCGAGAGTGATATATGCTATCTCTTTGAGCAGGCTGGCACCCAGATATCATTGAATAATGTGGGACAGTGGTATGCCACCATGCCAGAGGACGAGCTGATGGAGCAGTTGCGGAGAGATGACACTTTGCAGCGTGACTGGGATCCGGTTTATGGCGACAGAATGCAGAAACTGGTGTTCATAGGACAGCATCTTGACAAGGAGGCTATACGTAAGGCACTTGACACTTGTCTTTGTGATTTATGAGAGTGACAGTCAGAATACGCATTGTACTGGCAGTGACATTTATCACTGCGGCATTATCCGTGAGTAAGGTATGTGCTCAGGAATATCTGCCATACGCTATTATAGGGTATCCATCGGGCACGGCACCGTATTTCTTCGGTCCGTCGGCATTTCCGATTCCGGATATGGCCAAGAATACATCCGGTGACGTGAAATGTCAACTGAACGGAGATTTCTCGTGGGGCCATCTTGCTCCGACAACTGATTATGCGGCCACATTCGGCTTTGACCTGAGAATACCTCTGTGGACGGATAGAGCGAACCTGTGTATATACGGACAGTTCCACGAGTGGTATTGGGATACCCCTGAGGTAAGGCGTATACGTATGGTGAAGCCTGAGTACGCATTGGATGGAAACTGTGCCGGCGACGTATATGCCAGTATTGTAATGCGGGTTCTCAATGAGAGAAAATATGTTCCTCTCACAACATTGCGGATAGCATTGAAGAGTGCATCGGGGGATGATTATGAGAAAGCGCGGTATTTTGACGCTCCCGGTTACTTCTTTGATTTGTGTCTGACAAAATCGTTCAAGTTCAGGAATGACGCCTTTTTCAGGAGTGTAAATGCTTCATTCAATTTCGGATTCGTGTGCTGGCAGACCGATATCGGGTGTCAGAATGACGCATGGCTTCTGGCCGGTTCTGTGGAACTGAATACTAAAATAGCGGATTTGTCCGTTGATATAGGCGGATATTCGGGACGTGAGAGATATTACGACAGTCCCTTGTCTGTAAAGGTCCGTATGGATATACTGCCGGACAGAAGGTTCTCTCCGTTCGTGATGTATCAGAGCGGACTGCGTGACTGGCCTTTCAACCAGATGCGTGCCGGTGTGACATATTCGTTCAGAACAAAGTTTCATAGTGACAGATGATGGTGAAACTGAGAAACATGGCAGTTGCCTTATTGCTGACTGCGGTCGGTGCATATGGCTGTTCAGAGGAAGTACCGTTTACGGATAATCCTTCGTGCAAGGCGGAGTTTTCGACAGACACCCTGTCTTTTGATACCGTATTTACAGCCATAGGTTCAGCTACTGACTGTTTCAAGATATATAACCGCCACGAATCAGGCATCAGAATGGATGTATCGCTGGTTGGAGGAAATGACAGTCCGTTCAGGATAAATGTTGACGGCCAGAGCGGTATCGTAATCTCCGATGTTGTGATACTGCCGGAGGACAGTGCCTATTGCTTTGTGTCAGTCAGTATAGATCCGCACGATGCCGACAACCCTGTACTTGTGATGGATTCGATACGCTTTGCCCGGAAAGACGGCAGCGCACAGTATGTGAGGCTGATGGCATACGGTCAGGATGTGATAATACTGCGGAATGAGAAAATTGTGTCAAATAGGCTTCTTACATCATCCAGACCGTATCTGATTTACGATACACTGTTTGTAGACAAGAACGCAGTACTTGGGATAGAGGCCGGTACAAGAATGTATTTTCACGACAGGTCAATGGTCCGGGTGGCCGGTAAAATATTGGCTTCCGGTACGTGCGACAATATGATTGTGATGCGTGGAGACAGACTTGACAATCTCCTTCAGGATGTCCCGTACGACCTGCTGGCCGGACGCTGGGGTGGAATACTGATTGATTCCTGCAGTTTCGGAAATCAGTTTGTCGGATGCGACATACACGGAGGAACGTGGGGAATAAAGACAGATACGGCAAGTATCGTACGTGAAAAGCTTCTTGTCAATTCTTCAATAATACACAATGTTTCGGAAGACTGTCTTCAACTGAACTATTGCCGTTCCAGAATATACAACTCGCAGATTACAAATTCCGGCGGACATTGTGTCAGCCTGCTCGGAGGTGACAACAGCTTCCAGTTCTGCACCATAGCGGACTTCTATCCCTGGACGGAGAAACTGTCGGCGGTCGATATACGCAACAAGGCCGACAGTGCGGTTGTACCCATAGTTAATGCCGGATTCCGCAATTGCATCATCACCGGTTCTGCCGCAGATGAGGTTACGGGTCTCGTAGTGGATTCAATCAGTGGCCAGAGACCTGAGGATGTCAGCAATTACAGCTTCTCCCATTCACTGATCCATACGTTGGATACACTTAACCGTCATTTCCACGACAATGTATGGGACAAGGAGGACAATCCGGTTTACGGTGCCGGCAACTTCCGTCACATATCTTCCGGAGACTACCGTTATGACTTCCATCTTGATTCGCTGTCCCTTGCACGCTTCAATGCTGTATCGTCAGATGCGTTCCGGTATGACCTTGACGGGGTGGAGCGTCCTGATTCGCTGGCTGATGCAGGATGTTATCAATATGTTGGAAAATGAGACGTTTCTATGCAATAAGAATTCTGCTGCTGGTGTCAATGCTGACCGTTTCCTGTACAGCATACCCGCAGAGTACGATGAATGTCATGTTCTATAATACGGAGAATCTGTTTGACACCATGGATAATCCGTTGAAGGACGATGATGAGTTCACCCCCGATGGAACTAAAGCCTGGACGGAGAAACGCTATTGGGAAAAGCTTGCCAACGTGGGACGTGTGATAGTCGCAGTGGATGAGGATAATGCCCCGGAACTGATTGGAATGTGCGAGGTGGAGAACGGGCAGGTACTCACAGACCTGACCAAGCGTACTGCTCTCAAATCGTTACACTATGATTACGTGGTTACGGATTCACCGGACCGGAGGGGAATCAATGTGGCACTGCTTTATAAAAAAACGTGGTTCAGGCTGATTTCTGTAGAATCCCTGAATGTGAATCTGCGCCCGGCAGGCGGTGGTCCTACGAGGGATATCCTTCACGCTACAGGGCGTATAATGACGGGCGACACTATCGATGTATATGTATGCCACTGGCCAAGCCGTATAAACGGTGAGGATGAGACGGAATCCCGCCGCCGCATAGCCGCCTCCGTAGCTATGGGCTCCATCAGGAAGGTATTTGGCGAACGTGAGAAACCGTACGTGATACTTATGGGCGATTTGAATGAGGGGCCATCGGATTCCGCTGTCCGTGATGTAATGGGCGCGGCAAGTCCGGACGATGCGGAAAATATGCCCGATACGGCTATGGTGGCGTTGATGTATGGCCGCAAACCCGGCAGCTACAGGTATGACGGCGAGTGGAATACGTATGACCAGTTCGTGGTATCAGCCAGTTTCCTGAACGGACTCGGCTGCACTGCAATTGAGAATGTACATATCGGAGCCTTTGACTTTATCATGGAGGAGGATAACAGGTACGGTGGCAGGAAACCGTATCGTACATACAATGGAAGACGCTATCAGGGCGGCTTCAGCGACCACCTGCCGATAGCCTTGGATCTGGCATACTGAAAAAGAGTTGCGTGACTGCAACTCTTTTTCAGTAGCGCCTACGGGAATCGAACCCGTATGCCAAGATTGAGAATCTTGTATCCTAACCGTTAGATGAAAGCGCCGATTAGTCTTTTTTTTCGCTTAAGCTCCCCTCAGCATCCGCGGAAGCTGGGGGATTCGAACCCCCGGTACAGTTGCCCGTACGGCAGTTTAGCAAACTGCTGGTTTCAGCCACTCACCCAAACTTCCTTCCGGGAACCGCCGTTGCGATTCTTAAGCGGGGACAAAGGTAACAACATTAATTGAGACGCGCAACATTTCGCATGAAAAATCTCTGTCAATATTTTTGGAGATTACTAAAACCCTGGCGGGTACAAAAGTTCGGCCCGATTCTTACTTGCGGACTTGAGTTATTATAGTATATTCGCAAAATTTGGGATTTTGTAAGAGTAGTATGGCTAAACCGCTCAATGGTGACATAATGCCCCGGGGGTGCAGACTGATAGATTTTCCTGTATCGTCCGATATGAGAGGGAATCTGTCATTTGCCGAGAGTATGCGTCACATACCCTTCAGGATAGAGAGGGTTTTCTGGATATATGGGATTCCAGAGGACAAGACCCGCGGCGACCGCTCACACAATGAGATTGCAGAGGTCATTATTCCCGTAGCGGGACGGTTTGAGATTTATGTCAGTGATGGCAACCGTGAAATTACTCTGACAATGGATTCTCCGGGACGCGGAATATTGATTCCGCCGGGAATATGGTGTGAGTTGCGCGGATTTTCCAAAGATACCGTATGTCTGGTGATTGCATCGCACCGCTATGATGAATCGGGCTATACGAATAGCTTTGAACAGTACAAGAGCGACCAGATGAGTGTGGTCCGGTATGATGCGGACAAAAAAGATATTTGGAACAGGTTCGTGACAGAGTCCAAGAACGGCACTTTCCTGATGAACCGTGATTATATGGATTACCATTCCGACAGGTTTCAGGACTGTTCGCTGATGTTCTACAAGCACGGTAATCTGACAGCGGTACTGCCTGCGAACTACTGTGCTGACAGCGGTACGGTATATTCCCATCAGGGACTTACATACGGTGGCCTGCTGCTATCAAAGAAGATAACCGCAGTCGAGACGCTTGAGGTTTTCAGTTGTGCAATAGACTGGATGCAGACTGCACTCGGTTCCCACAAGTGGATTTACAAGCCTGTACCTTATATATATTGTTCGCTTCCGGCAGAGGAGGACCTGTATGCGGTGTTCCGTACCGGTGGCCGTCTGTCATCCAGATTGGTGGCATCTGTCGTTGACAGTTCCAACAGACTGCCGTGGCGCAAGTCCAGATTAAGTGGTATCAACAAGGCAGTGAAGGCAGGAATAAGCATTGACCGTGCAAGTACAGACAGCGACTGGGATATCTTCTGGGAAATATTGTCAGACGTTCTTCTGGAAAGGCATAACAATCAGCCGGTACATTCTTTGGATGAGATAAGGCTGCTTGCCGGGCGTTTCCCGGAAAACATTTCGCTATATGTGGCGAGAAAGGATGGCCGCATTGTGGCAGGAACCGTGATCTATGAAACGGCTCTGGTGGCGCACACGCAATACATTGCATCATCGCCTGAAGGCAGGAGCAATGGAGCTTCGGATATGCTTTTTGACGAACTGATTAACAGAATTTATACCGGCAAGCCGTATCTCGATTTCGGCACATCGAACGGACAGAACGGCAATTATCTTAACGAGGGACTCATTTTCCAGAAAGAGGGATTCGGAGCCCGCTCTGTGGTGTATGACTCATACGAGATTATTTTCTAACATTTATATTTTCAAACAATGATCAAATTAAAGAAATCGGGCATTCTGGCAATTGCAACGTTGGCCATAGCCCCAGCTTTCGCTCAGAAGACCATTCCTCTGGTCTATGACAAGGAGTTTACAGGCAGTGCTTATCCTGCACCTGCATTCCCTACAGTCGGTGAGGCTTCGGATCTGAAGACTCTGCCTGATCCGTTTGAGTTCTCCAACAGCACCAAGCAGGTGAAGAAATTCAAGGATTGGGAGAAACGCCGTTCGGAGATTATCCGTGAACTGTATCATTACGAGGTGGGCTTGAAGCCGATGGTGGATCGTGAGAATATCGAAGCTACCCTTGAGAACAATACCCTTACGGTCAAGGTGACTGTCAACGGTGAGACGTTGACGCTTACATCGAAGATCAATTACCCGGAAGGTGACGGCCCGTTCCCGTTGATGATAGGCGCATCAGGTATCAGCCTGCCGCAGAATCTGCTCAAGGAGCGCAACATCGCCACGATGAACTTCAATATGAATCAGGTTATGGCTCATCAGCAGAAGCGTGGAAAAGAGCCTATCAATAAAATCTATCCGGAACTGGAGGAGAATGGCGCATACGCAATGTGGCCCTGGGGCATCAGCCGTCTGATAGACGGACTTGAGATAGTAGGCGAGGCCAGCAGGATTGATATGAAGCATATCGGTGTCACAGGCTGCTCATACGCAGGCAAGATGGCACTCTGGTCAGGTGCTTTCGATGAGCGTATTGCCCTTACCATTGCGCAGGAACCGGGAGGCGGCGGTGCGGCAGCATGGCGTGTGTCGGAACTTGTTGATCCGTTCCGTGGAACTCAGGGCGTTGAGAAACTGGGACGTACCGACAACCACTGGTTCAAGGAGTCTATGTGGGACTGGAAGGATGAGAACGTTACCAAGCTCCCGTATGACCATCACGAACTTTGCGCACTTGTCTGTCCGCGTGCTCTGCTCGTGCTTGGAAATACTGACTTTGAGTGGCTTGTTGATGAGGCAGGTTACGTATCAAGTGTTGCAGCCCTTGAGGTCTGGAAGAAGTTCGGCATCGGGGACCGTATGGGTTATTCGATTCAGGGCGGACACGGACACTGCCAGCTCCCGAAGAGCCAGTATGCTGATGTTGAGGCTTTCCTGGACAAGTTCCTGCTCGGCAAGGAGGCTGATACCGAAGTCCGCCACGTGGATCAGAAGATCAAGGACAATATGGAGAAGTTCGGTATGACTGTGGAGCAGTTCATCCCGTGGGCTACCGACCTGAGCCTTACCAAGGACTGATAAAATAGTGCTATGCGTGGCCAAGGCTCGCAACTTGACACTTTGTAATAAAGAGAAAGCCGTGTCGTGTTAATGTCGATACGGCTTCGCTTGTTCGTCCAGCACGAACGTACTCTAAAGGGTGAAAGTCCCTAAACCGCCCTGA
>JAKSIX010000042.1 GCA_024398595.1 Bacteroidaceae bacterium
AGTCTCTCCGTCTTCGGTCGTAGCCTTGATGTCGAATACGGTCTTCTTGTCATCCGGACTGTCACCCATGTTCTCCTGATTGCCGAGCGTCAGCGTACTGACGTGCAAATCCGGCAGGATGCTGTCAATGAGCATCTTGAGCAGTTCTTCGTTACCGGGTGTTCCGAAAACCCGTTTGAACGCATAATCAACTCTGAGGTCAATGAACCTGATGTCCTCATCATTTGGATTGATCACTGACGCAACAGGTGCGGAAATTTCTTCTTCTGATTTTTTCATAATCAATTAGATTTGATGTGTTTATAAAAATGTTCATGGCATACCAATCTATCAGTTGCTGTGATTTCATGGATTACCGATGGCGAAGATAACAGAAAGTGTCAAATAATTGGACACTTTTCGGGCTGAAAGTACGATTTCTGACTTTTTGTTTGCAGCTGCGGATTTAGACTTGGTATTTTTGTGTGAGAACAAACTAGGAATAAAGTCATGTTCAGACATTACCTCAAAATCGCCTTTCGCAACCTGCGCAAGTACGCGCTGCAGAACACCGAAAGCATTTTTGGACTTGCAGCGGGATTTGTTGTTTTTGCGTTCTCCTCCCTTTGGACCGGATATGCAAGTTCTTACGATTCATACCATAAGGATGCTGATCGGATTTACACCTTTGCTTTCAATGAAGACGGCAGAACGACCGTTGGAAATGAGAGGACAAGAGGCAACGGTGATGCATTTTATATGCTGTTCAGAGATTTTGCCGATGCCGGCAAACTTGACATGTTGGGAATCGAGTCAATATTGTATTATGATATAGAGAGTGGGGAAAACTATGTTACAAAAGTGAAAGATCCTGTCTGCCTTTGCATTGATTCCGCTTTCATTGATTTCTTCAATCCTGTCCTTCTGGCAGGTGACTGGTCATTCCTTGATGACCTTGGAAAAATTGCAGTGTCAAAGTCTTACACTTCCAGGAATTTTGGAAATGAGAACCCTCTTGGGAAGGAAATTACACAAGGAAGAAAAACATATATTGTGAGTGCCGTAATCGATGACTTTGAACATTCATTCATCTATTTTGAACTAATGAAGAAATGGAACGGCTATTCAAGCTTCAATTACAAATGGCTTTTCTTCAAATTGCAGGAAGGGGTTACTGTTCAGGATATGCTTGACAAGTGCAACGTGGTAATGCAGGAGGAGAGTCATGAGTCAGTGGACAATGCCATGAGATACAAAAGAATTGTGCCGTTGAAGGAGGTGTACAGAAATCTGAATGAAGCTGACCAGGATTCATTTGTCAGGTTCGACGGACTGGATCTGATATCAAAAGCAAGTCTGCTGATACTGCTTTGTGCCATTGTAAACCATTTCACTTTTTTCCTGAATTATCTGCGGGGACGCAGACGTGACATTTCTCTGCGCAAGGTCAATGGAGCGTCAAATGGAAACATTGCAGTACAGATGACAATAGAAAGCTGTATTCCGGTACTGATGTCTCTACTTTTAGGAATAGTGACCTTTGTGGTACTGAAAGATCCGTTCATGCGTCTTGCCGACATAGGAATGACAGACTCGTTCTATTGGGGCGGTTGTATTGCTATCATGGCTGCCGTACTTGGCATTTCCATACTGGCAGGAATTGCTGAGGTAATGATTGTGGGCAGGAATACGTTGAAAGACGGAACAGGCAGGAAGGGTAACGATACCTTCGGATGGGTCAGTACGGGAATACAGATTGTATCCGGCATGACACTCATGTTTGCCATGTTCGTAATCCTGCATCAGTTCAACTATATGCGCAATATCAACTGGGGCACTTTGAGAAAAGATATGGCAATTGTCAATTTTCCCCAAAAGCTGCCTGAAAAGGAAGAGTTTCCCAATGGCATGTTCCGATATGTGGGAGAACGTCCGATGTGGGGTGATGAGTATCTTGATATTCTTGAGGACACCTATGGACTTAAGGACAGGATATCTTCCATTCCATGCGTGAAGGGAGTCTATTTGAATTTTGCAGACATATCCATAACACATTATGGCCATTCGGCTCTGACATTTGCAAAGAAGGTACTGGATAGAGACTGCCTGTTCCCGGATGTGTATGACTACATTTGTCCTGAATTGACAGACCGTCTGGGACTGACTGTACTGGAGGGAGCAATACCGGCAGAAGGAATCAGGGATGACGAGGTCGTAATAACAAAGAACATGCTGACAGCATTGGGTGCGGAAAATATGGAAGAACAGCCTTATGTGTACATCAAGCTGTCGAATGATAGTATTGGTCTGACGCCTTTCAAAGTGGTTGCTATAGTCAATGATATTCATCTTAAAAATTATGACGACATACCTCCACACATCATATTGTGCTCATTCAGGAACAAATATCTGATTTCCGAATGGAGCTATGGCCGTGAGCGCGACAGCGGTACAAGAGTGGGAGAACTTTCCGTAAGTCTGCAGCCCGGTTCCAAAAAGGAGTTTGAGTCATCGCTCAAGGAACTTATGGACGGATTGGGCATTGAATACGAATTGAAGTATGCCGACGGCAGATTCTTCAAACATCTGTCCAAAGACCGCAATCTGACGAAGATGATTTTGATTCTTTGTCTTTTCAGCATGGCAACAGCTTTGTTCGGAGTCTATTCACAAATAGCGCTGACTTGTGACAGACGTCGGCGTGAAATTGCAATACGCAAGGCTCACGGAGCCAAAATCAGGGACATTATGACAATTTTCGTCCGTGATTACGGAACAGTTTTCCTCGTCTCATCAGTCCTTGCATTCATTCTGGGGTACCTTATCATGCATCATTGGCTCCAACAGTTCTACTATCAGGCTACGGTCAGCTGGTGGATTTACCTTGCTGTATTTGCATTTACTGCATTGGTGATTGCAGCCACAGTTACAAGGCGTATTCTGAAAACTGCCCGTGAGAATCCATACGAAGTAATAAAAAACGAATAATAAGACAAAAACCATACAACTATGATCGAAGTAAGCAATTTGAAGAAAATCTTCCGCACGGAGGAAGTCGAGACCTGGGCACTCAGTGACGTGTCATTCACAGTGGCCGATGGCGAGTTCGTGGCAATAATGGGGCCTTCAGGCTGCGGCAAATCAACGCTGCTCAGTATCCTGGGCCTGCTGGACAACCCCACCGAGGGCAGCTACAAGCTGCAGGACCGTGAGGTTGCCACACTGAACGAAGACCAGCGTACCGACCTCAGGAAGGGAACCATAGGGTTCGTGTTCCAGAGCTTCAACCTGATTGACGAACTGAACGTGTACGAGAACATAGAACTGCCGCTGCTCTATATGGGCGTGCCCGAGAAGGAGCGCCGCCGCCGTGTGCAGGAGGTCATGGACCGCATGAACATCAGCCACCGCGAGAAGCACTTCCCAAACCAGTTGTCAGGCGGCCAGCAGCAGCGTGTGGCCATTGCCCGTGCCGTAATCTCCGGTCCCAAGCTGATACTGGCCGATGAGCCTACCGGCAACCTTGACTCGGTGAACGGTCAGGAGGTGATGAACCTGCTGAAGGAACTGAACCAGAGCGGCACCACCATCGTAATGGTGACCCACAGCCGCCACGATGCCTCGTACGCCAACCGCATCATCAACCTGTTTGACGGCAGCATAGTGAAGGAACTGCCGCAGTAATTTCAGAGGATACCGTATTTTCTGCCGTAATCAAGTTGCTGCTGCAGGTAATCGTCGCAATAGACAACTTGATAATCCACGATTTCACCGTCTTTTTCCACGGGAACTATATCCGGGTTGATGAATCCGCCGTAAGGTTTCAGATTCAGTGCATCGTAGCGGATCTTGACCTCTTTGTGAAGCTCCGGGTCTATGTTGACAGCGTAGGTCTCGACAAGATTCTTGCCAGCCTCGTAGTCGCCTTCCGACTTGATGCGCTGGATTTCAGCAAGCAGCTCGCCGAACAGGTCACGCAGCTTCTCATAGTCGTTGACTACGAAATAGGTCTTTCCATCGCGGATTTTCTTCTCGATGACGTTGTCAGCGGCACCCTTTTCATAGCACCACTCAGCAATCAGTTTGCGGTTCTGCATATGAGCCTCCGTGTTCGGACGGCCCAGCTCCACACGGTTGAACTGTACCATCAGTCCATTGCGGATGTAGTTGGAGTACTCTGCCTTGTACGCCTCGTTGTCAGGCATAATGCCAAGCTCAACCATCTTCGGGTCGGCGGTGTACCAGAGGCCGAACAGGTCGGCGCGGGCCTCTTCAAGTGCCGATGAATATTCTCCCATCGCCGTAGCTGAGACTCCCGGCAGCAGCTGGCCTGAGCCGTGGCCCAGACACTCGTGCAGGTCGGTGTGGATTTCATCGGCGTGTGAACCGTATTTCTTGTAAAGTTCAATCTCGGCCTCATCGTATGCGAATTCCGTAAGGGTGCTTGCAGGAGCCTCCTGTGCCGCGTAGTCGTATGCGTGGGTGATGTTGGCGATGGTCACGGACTTGCTTCCGTGCATCTTGCGTATCCAGTCCGCATTCGGCAGATTGATGCCTATCGGGGTGGCAGGATAGCTGTCACCGGCCAGACATACGGCATTCACGACCTTTGCTGAGATACCCTTGCACTCCTTCTTCTTGAAACGCTCATCAACCGGCGAGTTGTCCTCAAACCACTGGGCGTTGGCGCTAAGTATAAGCGAGCGCTCGGATGCCTTGTGGTCCTTGATGTTCACATAGCCTTCCCACGCACCTTTGCGGCCGAGGGGGTCATTGTAGTCCTCAATGAATCCGTTGATGAAATCGACGGTTCCTATGGTATCCTTCACCCATTCGATGTTGAATTCATCCCACGTCCTGAGGTCGCCGGTCGCATAATACTCAACCAGCAGGGCGAGTGCACGCTTCTGGATATCGTTCTCGGCAACCTTTGCGGCGGCGTTCAGCTCCTCGCAGATTTTCGCGATAGCCGGGCCATATATGCCGTTGAGACACCAGGGCAGTTCTATGACGTTACCGTTTTCGTCCTTTGTTACCATTGTGTTCAGACCGTATGCGATGGGGGTCTCATCCGTCGGATCCATAATGGACGCATAGTAATCTTCTACCTGCTCACGTGTGACGCCTTTGTAGAAGTTCACGGCCGAGAGAGCCACAATATCCCCGTTTGTGGATGTGGAACGGCGCTGCGGGAACAGCTGCGGGTCATAGAAATAAGGTATCATTTCATCGCACTTGTCCTCATCGCCGACAGCCGTCATAAGTGTCCTAAAATATTCTTCGGAGCAGGACGGGAAGAATTTGTCCTCTGCATAGTGATGGTGTATTCCGTTTGCGAAGAAGAAACGCTTGGCATATACGAGGAAATTCTGGAAATCCTGGCATTCGCGGTCTCCCTCATAGTTGTTCAGAATATTCTCGATGATGTGTCTTGCCGGGATATTGAGTGCGCAGTTCTGGTCAAAGTGAATGTCACGTCCCCACTTGGCGGCTTCTGCCAGATGATATGCATACTCTTTTTGTTGAAGTGTCAGCTCGTCCCAACCGGGAATCTGATAACGCATCACTTTCAGGTCAGCGAACTGATCGATAGTGTATTTGAAATCATCTTTCTTTTCCCCGCATCCGGCCACGATGGCCAACAATGAGACAGTTGTCATAAGTCTGATAATCTTTTTCATATTTTTTATATTTGTTATTTGTCGTTTTGTTGTGCAAAGTTAGTCTTCTATAATCAAAGCAAAACAGATTCTTATTATTTTTGCGCATACAAAAGATAAAACGATGGACAGCAAAATTGAGATGAATCCTAATCTGATGGTGCGATTCCTGCAGAAACCGGCCGCTGAGTTCACACGTGCAGACATAGTGCGTTACTGCCGCGAGAATAAAGTTGAGTTCCTTAATTTCCACTATTGTGGATGGGACGGCAAGCTCAAGACATTGGGTTTTGTCATTAACAGTCTGGAACATTTGGAGAATATACTTCAGGCAGGAGAGCGTGTCGATGGCAGCAGCCTGTTCCCGTTCATTGAGGCCGGCAAGAGTGACCTTTATGTGATTCCGCGCTATAAGACAGCCTTTGTGAACCCGTTCAGCGAGGTTCCCACGGTCGATATGCTTTGCAGCTTCTTTGACCGTGACGGCAATCCGTTCGAAAGCAGTCCGCAGTATATTCTGCATAAGGCACATGCGGAGTTCCAGAAAGTGACAGGTCTGAAGATGGAGACTATGGGTGAATTGGAGTATTATGTAATAGCCGATGCGGAGGAACTTTACCGGACTCCGGATCAGAAGGGTTATCACGAGAGTGCCCCGTTCAACAAGTTCTATGACCTCCGCTTTGAGGCTATGAAGCTGATTGCCCAGTGCGGCGGATTTATCAAGTACGGTCACAGTGAGGTTGGCAATTTCACGCAGGATGGAAAGATATACGAGCAGAACGAGATAGAGTTCCTTCCGACTGACATTGAGGATGCTGCCGACCAGCTGGTGGTTGCCAAGTGGGTTATGCGTCAGCTGGCTTACCAGTATGGCGTGACATTGACATTTGCACCGAAGATTACCGTCGGAAAGGCCGGTTCGGGAATGCACGTGCATTGCAAGTTTACGAAGGATGGCAAGACTGCTACGGTTTGTGGCGGCGAGCTGACCGATGAGGCCAGGAAGGCTATAGCCGGATTTATGGCAGCCGGTACGTCACTCCCTGCATTCGGCAATCCGCATCCGCTTTCATTTATGCGTCTCGTACCGCATCAGGAGGCTCCGACATCGCTCTGCTGGTCATTCTCGAACAGAAGCGCTCTGGTACGCGTTCCTCTCGGCTGGCTCAAGCAGATGGATATGGCAGCGAAATGCAACCCGTTGGAGAAGGAGGACGCCAAGGATTTCAGCGACAAGCAGACCTTTGAGTGGAGAGCCTCAGATGGCTTTGCCGATATGTATCTGCTGATGGCTGCCCTTTGTTGCGCCGCACGTCACGGCTTTGAGATTCCTGACGGACTGGAGATAGCTGACAAGACTTTTGTAGGTCTCGGAGTCAACATTCACGATGCTGCAAACAAGGCTCTGCAGGAGTCTTTAGAGCAGTTGCCCGGCTGTTGCGTAGAGGCGGCTAAGGAACTTGCCAAAGATCGTGAAATCTATACATCACGCGGTGTCTTCTCAGATGGAATCGTTGACTATTTCATCAAATATCTCACCGGCTTCCACGATGAGAATCTGCGCAGCCAGTTGGATAATGCCAGCCTTCTGAAGTTTGTTGAGGAGAATATCAACAATGGTTGATGTCATTAATCCGGTATGAATACAGGTCAGACCCCGGAAACCGTATGCGGATTTCTGGGGTCTGAACGTTAATAACCGTAGCGATGGATATATTGCATCTTAAACTGCCCGAAGAGACTGAACGCCGGCTGGTATTCTATCTGGCTATGGAGGAATGGGCCGTCAGAAATGTGCCGGATTCCTTTTTCGTGTGGAGCGTACAGCCTACTGTGATTTTTGGCCGTAATCAGGATATGGAGGCCGAGGTTAATGTAGATTACTGCCGTAAGCATCATATACAGATGTACCGGAGAAAGAGCGGCGGCGGATGTGTGTATTCCGATAAGGGAAATCTGATGCTTTCGTACATCACCGGCGGAACGGATGTTGATGCGGCTTTCAGGAATTATCTTGACCATCTTGCGTCTGTGTTGCGTGAGCTGGGACTTGCCGCCGTGACTACTGCTCACAATGATATCCTGGTCAATGGCTATAAGGTATCCGGTAATGCCTGTTTCGCTACACCAACCGGTTGTATAGTTCACGGAACCCTTCTATATGACGGAAATTTCTCCGAAATGGAGAAGGCCATAACACCCTCAAGGGAGAAATTGGAGAGCAAGGGGATCAAATCTGTCAGGCAGCGTGTGGCTAACCTGAAGGAATTGTGTACGGAGTTTGACATTGATTCTTTGAAACTCAGGATAATTGATTATTTTTGCAATAAGGAGTCTGTCCTTTCGAATGAAGATGTAAAAGACATTGAGTCGATAGAGCAGGGCTATCTGGATGAAAATTTTATCAGATATGGAAGGAGAGTATAAAAAAACGTGTCTGCACGCAAGCCACGTGGCGTTGGGTGCGCAGATGAGTCCGTTTGCCGGATTCGATATGCCGATTCAGTACAGGGGAATAACGGAGGAGCACCTCGCAGTCAGGAACAGGGTCGGAATGTTCGATGTGTCGCATATGGGCGAGATATTCGTAAGCGGTCCCGATGCAGAGAAGTACGTCAATCACATTTTCACGAACGACGTGCGCGGATATGGGTCCGGCAAGATTCTGTATGGTATGATGCTCTATCCGAACGGCGGTGTCGTGGATGACCTGCTGGTTTATAGGGAGTTTGAGCCGGATCATTTTCTTTTGGTCGTGAATGCCGCCAACATTGACAAGGATTACGGGTGGATGCTACAGCACAGGGAAGGTTTCAATGTGACCATTGACAATGCCTCGGACAAATGGGGACAGATTGCCGTTCAGGGGCCTGATTCCGAGAAGGTTGTCACGGAAGTGCTTGGGCTTGGCAAGGCTTCTTCTCTGACGTTCTATGAGTATGTCGAGACAGAATGGCGCGGTCGCAGAATGATATTGAGCCGTACCGGATATACCGGCGAGGACGGCTTTGAGCTGTATGCTGCGACAGATGACACACAGGAGATATGGGATATGCTATTGAAGGCAGGTGTGGAGCCGTGCGGACTCGGATGCCGCGATACTCTGCGCTTCGAAGCGGGACTGCCGCTGTACGGCGATGAACTGAGCGCGGATGTCACTCCGGTTGAGGCCGGACTGGGAATGTTCTGCAAATTTGACAAAGATGAGTTTATCGGCAAGGAGGCACTTGTGGCACAGAAAACGTCAGGACCGTCAAAGAAACTGGTGGGTATTGGGATTGCAGACCGGGCTATCCCGCGTCACGGCTATCCCGTCGAGCTGGAGGATGGCACACAGGTAGGCGAGGTGACTACCGGCTATCATTCCATATCGCTTGACAGGAGCATCTGTATGGCATACATTGATGCCGCTTACTCCGCACTCGGGACAGCTCTGTGGATTCATATCCGCAAGAAGACATTCCCCGGCCAGGTTGTGAAGAAGCGCTTTTATCAGACAAACTACAAAAAATAGACAACATTAAACAAGTACAGATATGAGTAAGGTATTGGAAGGACTGAAGTACAGTGAGACTCACGAGTGGGTGAAGGTAGAAGGTGACATAGCCGTCATCGGAGTGACTGATTTCGCACAGAAGGAGATGGGTGCCATAACATACGTGGATTGTCCCGATGTGGATGATGAGCTTGAGAAAGGCGAAGAATTCGGCGCATTGGAGAGTGTGAAAGCCTCCAGCGACCTGTATTGCCCGGTATCGGGTGTCGTGACCGAGGTCAATGAGGCCGTAGCCGATGGCCCCGAACTGGTCAATGAAGATGCCTTCAGCAACTGGATTATAAAAGTCCGTATGAGCGATGCCTCGGAACTTGACTCAATGATGGATGCGGCCGCTTACAGGCAGATGATAGGAGAGTGATGGCAGCATTTCCATATTTTCCGCAGACGGATGGGGATATCCGTCAGATGCTTGACCGCATAGGTGTGAAATCGCTGGACGACCTGTACAGCGACGTGCCGGACGGATTCCTTTACAAAGGCGAGTATGACCTGCCGGATGCTATGTCCGAGCAGCAGGTACGTGACTTCTTTGAGGGTATGGCCGCCAGGAATCCGCATCTCACGGTATTTGCCGGAGCAGGTGCGTACGACCATTACACTCCAGCCGTGATTCCGTATATCACACAGCGCTCGGAGTTCCTTACCGCTTATACGCCGTACCAGTGCGAGATTTCGCAGGGAACACTGCGCTACATATTTGAGTATCAGAGTATGATATGTACCCTGACAGGTATGGATGTAAGCAACGCATCAATGTACGATGGTCCGACAGCCGCGGCAGAGGCAATGCGTATGGCTGTGTCGTGTGCCAAGAAAAAGAATACCGTTCTGTTGTCAGATACGCTGTTTCCTCACGTCAGGAATGTGGTCGGGACATACGCCCGTTATTATGGCGTGAAGATAGAGATGATAGATCAGAAAGACGGTCAGACATCGCTTGAATCGCTCAAGGCTCTGATGGAGGGTGGAGATGTGGCAGGTGTCATAGTACCGTCAGTCAACCGCTTCGGAATAGTGGAGGATCTGACAGGCTTCGGGGAAACAGTCCACGCGGCAAAGGCATTGTTTGTACAATATTGCGACCCGTCCGCTCTGGCAGTTGTGAAGACTCCTGCCGAATGGGGTGCCGATGTAGCTGTGGGCGATGGCCAGCCTCTTGGAATACCTCTCTGCTATGGTGGTCCGTATGTCGGCTTTATGGCCTGCCGCAAGGACTATATGCGTAAGCTCCCCGGACGTATTGTCGGTGAGACGCGCGATGCCGCAGGACGCCGCTCATTTGTACTTACCCTGCAGGCCCGTGAACAGCATATCCGCCGTGAGAAGGCTACAAGCAACATCTGCTCGAACGAGTCTCTGATGGCTCTTTGGGTGACGGTCTATCTTTCACTGATGGGATCTCAAGGTATGCGCAAGGTCAATGAGGAATCGTACAAGGGTGCGCATTATCTGTGTGACGCACTGCTTGCCACCGGCAAGTTTCAGAAGGTGTTTGATGCTCCTTTCCTCAAGGAGTTCGTACTGAAGCCTCTTGTTCCGGTAGAGCAGCTGCAGCGCAAGCTGTACGATGCCGGCATCTTCGGGGCTCTTGAGACAGAGGACGGATTTGTAAGTTTCTGTGTCACAGAGAAGCGGACAAAGGCAGAGATTGACAGACTTGTTGGAATCATTAAGGAGTGCTGAGCCATGAGATATTACGATAAACTTGTATTTGAGCTTTCCAAAAGCGGCCGCACAGGCTACTCTCTTGCGGATAATGGCTGTAAGGGCTATGAGATGAATCTCCCGGCGGCATTGGAACGTGCTGAGGCACCGATGCTTCCGGAAGTCAGCGAAGTGGATGTGGTACGTCATTATACCAACCTGAGCCAGATGAACTTCGGTGTGGATACCGGTTTCTATCCGCTCGGCAGCTGTACTATGAAGTACAATCCCAAGATCAACGAGGAGATTGCTTCGATGCCGGCATTCCTCGGTCTGCACCCGTTGCAGGCTGAATATACCGTGCCCGGCGTGAAGGAGATATATGAGGGCATTGACCGCTCGCTTGCCGCAATAACGGGAATGGAGCATTTCACATTCAAGCCCTGCGCAGGAGCGCACGGTGAGCTGACAGGTCTGATGATAATCCGCGAATATCACATATCGCGAGGAGATTTGAAGCGTACCCGTATAATTGTCCCTGACAGTGCCCACGGCACCAATCCTGCGAGTGCCGCCGTATGCGGGCTGGAGATTGTCGAAGTGAAGTCAAATGCCGATGGTCTGGTCGATGTGAATGACCTCAAACCGTTGCTGGACGATACCATTGCCGGTATTATGATGACGAATCCGAACACGCTCGGTCTGTTCGAGAAGGATATCCGCGAGATTGCAGACCTTGTCCATGCGGCAGGCGGTCTGCTCTATTACGATGGAGCGAATATGAATCCGCTTATCGGTACGGTACGTCCCGGTGATATGGGATTCGATGTGATGCACCTCAATCTGCACAAGTCCTTCTCCACCCCTCACGGAGGTGGCGGTCCGGGCAGCGGTCCTGTAGGTGTGTGTCACAAGCTGGTACCGTTCCTCGGTGTCAATGTATCCGGATTCCACGGCAATTTCGGCGTAATTCTCAGAGCTTACGCCTACATCCTGATGCTGGGCCGTCAGAATGTCAGGCTGTGCGGAAAACTGGCGGCATTGGGTGCCAACTATATCAAGGAATCATTGAAGGATGTATATAAACTGCCGATAGAGTCTGTCTGCAAGCACGAGTTCGTATTTGACGGTCTTGTCAATGACGGTGCGCGTGACGGCAAGGAAGGTGCCACCACTCTCGATGTGGCCAAGCGTCTTCTTGACTACGGTTATCATGCTCCGACCATCTATTTCCCGCTGCTCTTCCATCAGGCCATTATGATTGAGCCGACCGAGACTGAGTCGAAGGAGACATTGGACGAGTTCATTGAAGTGATGCGCAGGATTGCGGCTGAGGCTGCCGAGAATCCTGACATCCTGCACGGAGCGCCCCACAACACCCCGATAGGGCGTCCTGACGAGACTGCCGCGGCGCGTAATCCCATACTTAAAATCCAGGACGAATGCGCTTGCTGATAATAGGAGCCGGGCCTGGCGGATATGAGACTGCCGTTGAGGCCGTGAAGCGTGGTATGGAGGTCACGCTCATTACCGAAGGGCCGCTCGGCGGCACCTGTTTGAATGAGGGATGCATCCCCACCAAGACGTTCTGCCATTACGCTGAGCTGATAGAGCAGAACAGAAAGGCAGGCTTGGAGGTGAATATTGACTTCCGAAACATCGCAGAGCGCAAGGATGCCGTTATCGGGCAGCTGCGTGGCGGTATCGAATCGCTTCTGAAGGGCGTGGATGTCGTGTATGGGAAGGCCTCTTTCAAGGATGCCCATACCGTTACTGCCGGCGGTCAGGATTATGAGGCTGACAGGATAATCATTGCTACAGGTTCACAATCCGCGATTCTACCGATTCCGGGTGCTGATACGGCAATGACATCACGCGAGATACTCGCTCTCCGTGAAGTTCCGTCAAGCATCTGCGTGATTGGAGGCGGTGTCATAGGACTTGAGTTTGCTTCGCTCTTCCGCAGTTTCGGCAGTGAGGTCACCGTGCTGGAATATTGCAGGGAATTGCTGCCTCGTTTTGATACCGATATTGCCAAACGTCTGAAGCAGGCTCTCGGCAAGCGCGGTATCAGGATTGAGACACAGGCGCAGGTAACGGCTATAGACGGCGGTACGGTCAGATATATTAAAAAGGATACTGAATGCGAGGTGCAGTCTGAGGCGGTGCTGATGGCTGTAGGTCGCAGGGCTAATATTGAAGGCCTCAATCTGGAGGCTGCCGGAATTGAGTATGACCGTCGCGGGATAAAGGTTGATGCCGGTTTCAGGACATCTGTGGCGGACATCTATGCTGTCGGTGATGTGACAGGCGGCATAATGCTGGCTCACGTAGCCACATACCAGGGACTGCGCGCATTGAATGACATTGAGGGAAAGCAGGATTCCATCCGTTTCGATGTGGTTCCTGCCGCAGTGTTCACAATGCCGGAGGTAGCCGTTGTCGGTATGACGGAGGATGAGTGCAAGGAGCGGGGCATTGCCATACGTTGCCTCAAATCCTTCTACCGTGCCAACGGCAAGGCTGTTTCGATGGACGAGACCGACGGTTACTGCAAGGTTATCGCTAGCGCTGAGGATGGCCGTATTCTGGGTTGTCATATTATGGGCACCCACTCTTCGGATATGATCCACGAGGTGGCGGTGATGATGAATATGAATGCCTCGCTCAGTGATGTGAGGAACATTATTCACGCTCATCCGACACTCTCGGAGGTCCTTCAGGCTGCAATTCACGAATAATTTTACGGATTATGAAATGTGAGGAGAAATTTGCAGAGATGTATCATAAGTCACCTGAGGACGTGGCGTTCTGCCCGTACAGGATATGTCCGATAGGTGCTCACGTAGATCATCAGTATGGCCGTATCACAGGTCTGGCCATTGACAGGGGCATTCATTTTGCCTACAGTCCCAAGCAGAATGGTGTCATTGAGCTGACATCGCTCCAGTTTGACAAGCGGGCACAGTTCCATATCCGTGCCATCGATGAGAAGAAATGCAACGATTGGGCTGACTATCTGCGTGGCGTTACACTTGAGCTGGAACAGAAATATACGCTATCGACCGGTCTCTGCGGAGTGATTGAGGGTACTCTTCCTATAGGTGGTCTCTCATCGTCAGCAGCCGTGTCAATAGTATATCTCACCGCACTCTGTCGTGTGAACGGTATCAAACTGTCCCCACTTGACGCGATTATGATGTCAATGCGCTCGGAGAACAACTATGTCGGCGTGAACAGCGGCAAGCTGGACCAGAGCTGTGAGGTCTATTCCAGAAAGGATCATCTGCTCTATCTGGACACTAAGGATGATTCGTATGAACTTATTCCGACGCATCCGGATATGAAACCATACGGGATTGCCATCTTCTTCAGCGGTGTGGAACGTACGCTGGCAGGCAGCAAGTTCAATATGAGGGTTGACGAATGCCGCAGCGCGGCATACGCATTGATGGCCTACGCCGGTATGGAGTATGGCAAATATAACGAGACTTTCTTCCGCGATGTGCCGCGTGAGGTATACGATGAGTATAAGGACCGTCTGCCGGAACAGTGGCGTCGCCGTGCCGAACACTGGTATTCGGAGCAGGAGCGTGTAGTGGCGGGTGCCGAGGCCTGGCGCAGAGGTGACATTGAAGAGTACGGCCGTCTCAGCTTTGAGAGCGGAAAGTCTTCCATTTACAATTGGGAGACCGGCTCTCCTGAACTCAAGACGCTATATGACATAATGTGCCGTACCGAAGGTATCTATGGCGGACGTTTCAGCGGTGCCGGTTTCAAGGGCTGCTGTATGGCACTGATAGATTCCGCTTATAGAGAGAGTATTGCTGAGAAAGTTACAAGGGAGTATCTCAAGGTATTCCCGAATCTGGAAGGTAAATATCAGGTGGTGATATGCCACTCTGCAGACGGGGCGTTATTATGAAATGTCTGATTTTAGCCGCAGGATACGCCACAAGGCTTTATCCGCTTACCGAGAATTTTCCTAAGCCACTCCTGAAAGTCGGTGACAAGACAATACTGGACTGGCTTATAGACGATATTGACGGGGCAGGTCTCGTTGATGAGTACGTAGTCATAAGCAATCACAAGTTCGCACATCATTTCGAGGAGTGGGCCGCCGGCAAAGCGGTGAAGATAACCGTTGCAGATGACGGCACGTCAACCAACGAGACCCGTCTTGGTGCAGTATGTGACATCAGGTTCGCCATTGACAGTCTGGCTTTGGATGACGATATGCTGGTCATTGCCGGTGACAATGTCCTGGATTTCTCTCTGACCAAGTTCGTGCAGTACGCGCATACAATGCAGACTTCCTGCATAATGCGCTATTTTGAGCCGGATGAGATGCGCCTTCATAAGTGCGGAGTGGTGCAGGTGGATGCGGATGACCTTATTGTCGGTATGGAGGAGAAGCCTGCCGAGCCCAAGTCGCACTGGTGCTGCCCTCCGTTCTATTTCTATACGAAAGCCGATGCCCGTCTGGTTCAGAAAGGTATTGATTCGGGCTGTGGTACGGACGCTCCCGGCAGCTATATCGCCTGGCTCAGTACTGTAACCCCTGTACACGCTATGGAGATGCCTGGCAGGCGTTATGACATAGGCAATATAGAGTCATATCACAAGGTCTGCTCCGAATACCGGGGTATTACAAAATGATTTTACAGACCAGGGTAGATACAGGGAGGCTGGAACACGGATTCGGTTATGATGACCGGATTATGTTTCTCGGCTCCTGCTTTGCCGGTGAGATAGGCCGCCGTTGTAAGGATTTATGGTTGGATGTGCCAGTAAATCCATTCGGTGTACTGTTCAATCCCTGCTCTATAGCTGCCAGTCTGGCTCTGTTGGGAGGCTCCGGTCTTTTTACTATGGCTGACGTGATGGAAACTCCTGTCGGATTCTGCTCTCTGCACCATCATACCTCGTTTGCACGTCCTACAGCGGCAGAATTTCTGGATAATGCGAATACGACCCTCGAAGAGGCTCGCAGGTGCTATTCGTCAGCAAAATGGGTTATAGTCACTTTTGGGACATCGTTTGTGTATCGTCATAAAGCGTCAGGAATTATCGCTGCCAACTGTCTGAAACTTCCGCAGAAAGATTTTGAACGCGTAAGGATTACTCCTGAGCAGGTATATGGGTCGTTATTGCCTTTTGTAAGCGCGGACAGTAATCGTCAGTGGATTTTTACAGTGAGTCCGGTCAGGCATCTTGCTGACGGACTTCATCAGAACCAGTTGAGTAAGGCTGTGCTCCATCTTGGCATTGACAGAATTGTGGCAGAGTGTGCGAATGCACATTATTTTCCGGCATACGAGATACTGGTTGATGAGCTGCGCGACTACCGCTTCTATGCTGAGGATATGGCGCATCCGTCTGCGCAGACGGTGAATTATGTATTTGACAGGTTTATGGAATATGGCTTGAAACGTGGCGATACGGAATTGTTGGAACGGGCGCGTAAGTTGGAGGCGATGATGTCGCACCGTCCGCTGATACCGGGCTCAACCCAGGCTTTGGCATTTGAAAGAAACCGTGACAAGGCCCTGTCGGACTTCCTGCATCAGATAGGGCGTGATTTCAAATAAGTTACGGAAATCGGAATACCGTAATGTAAATCTCTTTATTTTTGTGTTACGACAAAATAACAGCTGATTATGGACAAAGGGAAACTTTTTTTGGGAATTTGCATTTTTGCAGGATTGTCGGTACTCGGTGCCATGCTGCCGAGAATGGCCTATGAATTCAAGTCTTTTGACCGCATTGTAAGCGTGAAGGGCCTTTGCGAGAAGGAAGTCCCGGCAGATAAGGTTATATGGCCGCTGGTGTATAAGGTGGTTGGCGATGACATCAATACTGTCTATAATGAGATTGAGGTTAAGAACCGCATTATTATGACATTCCTCCGGAATGGCGGAATATCCGATAATGAAATCACGGTTTCCGTACCTTCAATATCGGACAAATACGCTCAGGAATATGGTGACAATGACCGCCGTTACCGTTATGTAGTGACAAATACCCTGACTGTATGCACTGCCAATGTGGATAACGTGCTGGCTCTGATGTCGCAGCAGGCGGAACTGATGCGTAAGGATATTGTGCTGTCAAATGAATGGGATTCACAGCCTAAGTTCAATTTTGAAGGTCTTAATGACATTAAGCCTGAAATGATTGAGGAGGCTACCCTGAATGCCCGCGAGGTGGCCAAGAAGTTTGCCAAGGATTCCGGAAGCAAACTTGGAAAGATAAAGGAGGCGACTCAGGGTACATTCTCCATTGAGGATCGTGACAGCAATACTCCGTATATAAAGAAAGTGCGCGTGGTAACGTACGTGACATATTATCTCAAGAAATAAGAAACAGATTCTGAACAGTATGAAAAAAAATCTTCAGGTTAAGCCTGCAAACGGCAAGCTTGGCGTACTGAGCATAGGACTCGGTGCAGTGGCGACAACGTTCATTACAGGTACATTGATGGCGCGCAAGGGACTCGCCAATCCTGTCGGTTCCTTCGCACAGCTTGGCAGGATGCGTGTGGGCCGTGGCGCAGAGAAGCAGTATCTCCACGTCGGGGATATTGTTCCAATGACGGATCTGAACGACATTGTCTTTGGTGCTTGGGATGTCTTTACGGACAATGCTTACGAGAGTGCCTTATACTGTGAGGTTCTGAAGAGAGAGGATATTGAGCCGGTACGTGACGAACTGGAGGCAATAAAGCCGATGAAAGCTTGCTTTGATGCGGACTTTGCGCATAATCTGATGGATCCGGAGTTTGGGCGTGTGCCTGATCCGTTGTGGGCTATGTCTGACGATACCCGCTGGAACTATGCCCAGAACATACGTGCCGACATCCGCCGTTTCAAGGAGGAAAACAAGTGCGACAGGGTTGTCGTGTTCTGGATTGCCAGTACCGAGGCCTATACTCCGCGCAATGAGCAGGTTCACGGCACATTGGCCGGCTTTGAGGCAGCAATGAAGGCCGATGACCGCAAGCATCTGGCTCCGAGTATGATATATGCTTACGCCGCGCTTATGGAGGGCTGCCCGTTCATAATGGGAGCTCCGAATGTGTGTGTCGATATACCTGCAATGTTCGAACTGTCGCGCAAGCAGGGTCTGCCTATCGTAGGCAAGGATTTCAAGAGCGGCCAGACAATGATGAAGACTGCTATGGCTCCTATTTTCGCAACACGTCTGCTTGGTGTGGAGGGCTGGTTTTCGACCAATATTCTCGGTAACCGCGACGGTCAGGTCATCGAGCATCCGGATAATTTTGAGACCAAGCGTATCAGCAAGGCATCGTCCATCGAGTGGATACTCAAGGAAGAGGAGCATCCCGAACTGTACAGCGACATATATCACAAGGTAAAGATCAACTATTACCCTCCGCGTAAGGACAACAAGGAGAGCTGGGACAACATCGACATATTCGGATGGATGAACTATCCTATGCAGATAAAGGTCAATTTCCTCTGTCGCGACTCCATACTGGCAGCTCCTATCTGTCTGGACCTGATGCTGTTCACTGACCTCGCCCTGCGTGCCGGTCTGAGCGGTGTCCAGGAATGGCTGTCGTTCTATGTGAAGAAGCCGATGACATACGATGACGAGTGTCCGGTCCACGACCTGTTCCAGCAGTTTGCCATGCTCAAGAACAGAATCCGCGAACTGGGAGGCTATGAAGCTGACCAGGAACTGGACTGAAATCGGATGAACAGGGGACAGGTTCCGTTCACCAGACGGTGAACGGAACCTGTCCCCTGTTCATCTTGAATTGAAAAATGCCCCACGAATATCTGCGGGGCATTTTCTTGTGGTGTCACCAGGAATCGAACCGGGGACACAAGGATTTTCAGTCCTTTGCTCTACCATCTGAGCTATGACACCAACTGCGCTTCAGTTGTGAATGCGGGTGCAAAGTTACACAGATTTTTCCTTTCCACAAGTTTTTTATCCTAAAAATGATTTAGCAACAAAAAAAGATGTACCTTTGCATCACCAATCGGAATGTAGCGCAGTTGGTAGCGCACTACGTTCGGGACGTAGGGGTCGGGCGTTCGAGTCGCCTCATTCCGAC
>JAKSIX010000043.1 GCA_024398595.1 Bacteroidaceae bacterium
GCTTCAGCAGACGGCTGACCTGCCCTCCTGTATAAGCCATCAGCCTGTCCGGGAAACAATCATACCACTTGGCCTGCATCTCCGTGAGGAAACGGTTCCCTTCACTGTCCGTGCAGAGCACATCGTAGTTTGCGCGGTGAGCGGTCTCTTCCGGTGGCAGCATCTCCGTGTTCAGGAATCTGATGTCAACTATCTCCCTGTCCGGAATGACAGCGTTCAGGAATCCGAGCATCAGTTCCGGATGACTGTCGTCCGCCATCACAATCTTGAAACCGAAGTCGTGTGTCAGGTCGATGAACCTGCTCTTAGCCTCTTTCAATGTACTCTGTCGTGTCTCACAGTACGGATTTTCACTTTTCATTTCTTTCATTTGGTATTAAGTAATAATTAAGGAATTGGAATTATCGGCGGCAAATATATCACTGCGGAGTTGCACGTGCAAGTCAAAATGTTGAAATTATTACCGGCAAGTGAAATTTTCAACATTTTGTCCAGTCGGCGAACGGACAGCCGAGGTATTCGGAGACTGCCCGACTTTTTGTCGTGAAGTGAAAAAAAAAGTAGCACGCTCAAATTTATTTGGTCATCAATGTAAAAATGTGATAAAATGTTTACTTTTGCAAAAGTCACTGCCAATACTATGTTGTTCCTGCTGGGGATAATTTAGTGTTATTCAGGTAGGGGCTGACATAGGAAAGGCGTTGTCATTACGCTTTATCCGCGGCTTCCGGAACATCGAACACTCAGGCAAGCTAACAGCGCGATAAAGGCAGTGAGCGACGCCCCACCATACAATTGTGAATTTCAGCTATGCTGACTACGTTCGGCAATTGTATAGTGCGGGCTTCGTCATTGTTATCTTCTGTTAGAGGCAAGTTCGATGGCCACGGAAGCGGGATAGCAAGTGATTGAATCCCGCATTTTTTGTGTCCTATTGGAAGATTACTATTTTGTAAAACTTTAAAAATGAGAAAATTATGAAGAAGATTCTATTTTCGGCAGTTCTTGCCTTTATGGCAATAGGCTTAGTGAATGCTCAGACAGAGCGTAAAGCAGTTGCCAAGATGACGGAAAAGGAATTGAATGAAAAGGCTGCGAAGGCGGCGCGTAAGGAGGCCAAGAATCTTGAAAAGGAGGGTTGGCAGATAGCTCCGGGAGCTCTGCCTATTGACAAGCAGCTTGACAAGACCTACAGGATGCAGTATGAGCAGGATGATTATGGCTACCCGAAGTATATAATGGGTGAGGCAATGAGTATCGGTCAGAATTATGATGCCGCCAAGATGCAGGCTTTGGAATTGGCCAAGCAGAATATGGCGGGACAGATTCAGACTGAAGTTACTGCACTCATTGAGAATACCGTCGCAAACAATCAACTTGGTGAGGAAGAGGCTGCGTCTGTAACCAAGAGCGTGATGGCCAGCAAGAACCTGATATCACAGAGTATAGGTCGTGTAGTCACTGTGATGGAAGTATATCGTACAGACGCAAAGACCAGGAACAAGGAAGTGCTGGTACGCATAGCCTATAACAGCGATATGGCCAGAAAAGCGGCCATTAATGCTGTGAAAAAACAGTTGGAGCAGGAAGGTATGGATTTGCACGGCAAATTGGACAAACTTCTGGAGAACAATTAAGTATTTGTTTATATGCGCGGCTTTCTGCACATTTTCCTGATATTGGGTCTGATGGTGTATTCACTCTCCCTCAGCGCCCAGCGTACTGAGAAGTGGTGCGGCGAATATATTTATTATGGTTCCATTTATGAGACACCGGGACTGGCAAAGCAGAAAGCACTTGAGCGTGCGCAGATAAAGGCTGTAGAAGAGGTGTTTGGCCTCAGTGTATCGCAGAGCAACTTCACCAATGTAAACAACACTAATGGCAACTCGTCCATAGACTTCACATCAATAGGCGGAAGCGATGTGAATGGCGAATGGATAGAGACTATCGGCGAACCGGAATATGAAATATCCGTGGAGGGAGAGTTTCTTGTGGTAAAGGTTAAAGTATGCGGCCGTGTCAGAGAGATTGTTTCCGCACCGATTGATTTCTCTGCGCATTTGCTTCGCAATGGGATTGAAGACAAATTCGAAGACTACGATTTTTGGGAAGGCGATGACCTGTATCTGTCATTCGTGTCGCCTGTCAGTGGCTACCTTGCTGTCTATCTTATAGATGATGACGGAGAGGCCTATTGTCTGCTGCCATACAGCAGAATGCGTAACGGTGTCTTCGATGTCAGAGCTGACAAACGATATGTGCTGTTCTCGGAGAAATGCGCGGAAGGCACTCTTGAAAAGTCGCTTGTGGATGAACTCTATCTGACTTGCGACAAGGACATAGAACATAATCAGGTATATATAATTTTCTCGCCAAACAAGTTCACGAAGGTAAATGACAGCGATGGAGGACTGGATACAACGACAGAGCTTATTTTGCCTCGGCATCTCAATAATCAGAATTTTCACAAGTGGCTTGCCGCATGTCGTAAGCACGACAAGGATATGCGAGCAGACAAACGAATAATAACGATTAGGAAATCAATAATTTAAAAAAATACATTATGAAAAAAACCGGTATTTTGATAATGACAGCGCTGATTAGCATATCATTATCAGCGCAAGAGACGAAGTCTCTTTCAACAGTTATTCTGAATAACGGAATGAGTATAAGCGGTTATGTTGAGTCTCAGCCAGACGGTAGCTATAAGGTCACCTCTGAATCTGGAGATGTTTTCTATTACTCTTTTTCCGATGTAAAAAGTGTAAAAAAGCCCTCAGCGCAGAACCAACATATAGCAAAAAACAAGTTCAACACATTATCATTCTCTTATCATCCGATAAAGTATGAATTGAATGGCTTTAGTCTTGAATGGAATAGAAATATAAAAGTCTCAAAATCAACACCGTTGTATTTTGGCTATGGCTTAGGTATCCAATACTCATCTTCTCATAGATCTGATCGATTGCTTTCTGCAAGAATACCTTTAGAATTTCTGTACCGCATTAACATCCCGAATACTAAAATAGCAATCGCTCCATATGCAGGATTTGATGCTATAGTTTATCTGTTTGGTCAATATGATGGTTATGATTTCACTCATAGTAAAAAAAATAGGCGTATTAATATAGACTGGCACATTGGTGCAAAGTTTATATTTAATAACAAGTGGTTCCTCGGTGCTGCATACGAGTCACAGATTATGAAATTTAATGAATATAGCAATATCAGCCAGGCGAACATCTCTATCGGTTTGTTGTTCTAGTCCTGATGATTCTTTTGCTACAATGTTAAATTTATTTTTTGAACAACAAATCCGTGATGGCTGATTTCTGAAGTTCGCTTGAATACTAGGAAATTGGCTCAATTTGATATAAACGATATATGCAATAATACAAATACGTGTTCTATGAGAAAAGTATGTATTTTAATAATAACCATGCTGGTTAGCATTTCGATTTCGGCACAGGAGACAAAGTCTCTTTCAACAGTTATTCTGAATAACGGAATGAGTATAAACGGTTATGTGGAACCTCAGGCAGACGGAGGCTACAAGGTGACCTCTGAATCCGGTGATGTTTTCTATTACTCATTTTCCGATGTCAGACGCGTTAAGGACAATTCATCTTCCGATGTCAAACGCGTTAAGGATAATTCATCTTCAGAGATGCAAAGGGATTTGAAGTATTGGCAATACAAGAAGATGTACAACGCGCGTGACTATTCGTATGAGTTGGGAGACAAATATAGAGTCGGAGGTGTCGGTGCAGCATCATTCCTTTTTCCTGGACTCGGCCAGTATATAACGGGGTGTCAGGTTGGTTTGGGAATTCTGCAGACTTTTATCTGGAGTTGTGGAGTTGCTAATATTATAGCGAGTGATGGTGATGGTAGTGAAGTATTTATAATACCCGGAGCTGCAAGCGTACTTGCAATGTCGATATGGTCTTGCTGTTCGGCAAAAAAGGCCGCCAAGATAAAGAATATGTATCTGCGTGACAAGAGTCACGGTTCTATCGGGGTTGATGTGAAGCCGTATCTGTCATTTGATCCAATGTCTTTGCAGAACAATTCCTTCCAACCTGTTTTCGGCGCAACGCTTACATTAAATATCTAACAATGTTTACAATGAGACGCTGGCTTTTTGTTATCACTATTGCATTATTACCTTTGTTCCTTTATGCTCAAAGTGATTCTTATCTCTATATAAGGCGACCATTTCAGTATGTAGGAAGTGGAGTTACGGAACATATAGAGGTAAATGGAATATATGCTGGTAAGCTTCCTATTGGAAAGTGTATGAGAATTACAGTACCGGCAGGCTCTACTGTGGTGAAAGTCTTTTTCGGCTTGGCAAGTTATGATAAGCTCAAGTCAAGTGGAAAATATCTGGTTTATACACAGGATATTGATGCAGGAGAGTCGTATTATCTTGTTGTGAACGATGCTGTTGGAACTCTGATGCAAGATAATAAATTGAAGGAATTCAAAGATTATATAGCAGTAGATTTGTATGCTCTTTCCTTCCTTTTCAATCAGGAAATTCCGGATTCCCCAGAACCGATGGCCTCGTCTTTTGCAAAAGATGTCAGACAGGATGAGAAAAATCAAGAACCTGTGTATAAAGCGGGTGACTATATACCTTCCGTAGAAGGAAATCTATGGGGCTTCAAGCAATATGATGAATGGGTTATTAAGCCACATTATGAATATGCCTCATCTTTCAGCGAAGGAAAGGCGCGTATTAAGCTTGGCGGCAAGTACGGTTATATTAACAAATCCGGGGAGAATATCATTCCGTATAAGTTCAATGATGCCAAATCTTTTTCGGAAGGCCTGGCTGCAGTGTCCTTGAATGGGAAATGGGGCTATATTGATGAAAATGGGGTACTTGTCATACCTTATAGATATGATATGGCTGAAGACTTTAAGGCCGGACTGGCTTCTGTGAACCTGCGCGGTAAAAAAGGTTACGTGGATAAGGATGACGTATGGTATGATACACCGGAAGCACGAAGAGTCTCATACAAGGGTTTTGCGAAACAATATGTAGAGTCCCGAATAAACGAATGGCAGAAGAAAGGAAAATATGAGAAAACCGAGGAATGGAAGGCCCGTGTTACAGATAAGAATAGGGCGGAAATGATAGACAAACTTGTTGCAGAGTCCAAATTGTCGTATATCAATGAGCAGAGCCGTACAATCAGCTCGACTGCTGTGATTACAGACTACGATGCTGACAATGAGGTTTTCCTTATTCGGGACAGCCGTTTCGGGAATCTGCTGATACCGGTGCCGCTAAGAGAGGCGGAACAGTTTGAGAATGAGTTTCACAAGTATGACAGGACCAATAAGTATTATGTTGAGGGAGATGGTATAGGGCTTGCAGAAGTAGTATTCTCAAAGGACGGCAAGTCATATTCCTACAATAACAAGGAGTCTCTGGTATTTTCTTCCGTTGATATAGAATATAATTTTGAGAGTGTTGACTTTGATGAAGAACTGAGGAATGAGATAAAGGGTAACCAGTCAATAAAGATCAAATCAGAGAAGGTTCTTGCCAAAGCGGATGTAGATGTTGGTATTCCGACTTCCGATATAAATAATGATAATACTTTTGCCGTCATTATCGCAAATGAGAATTACAAGAGGGAGGTAGCCGTGGAGTATGCTGCCAATGACGGCGCAATATTCAGGGAGTACTGTATCAAGACATTGGGAATCCCAGACAAAAATGTGAGAATGGTTGCCGACGCATCTTATCTGGATATGAAGGCAGAGGTGGATTGGATAGCAAAAGTTGCAGAAAGCTATAAGGGTGATGCAAGATTGTTGTTTTATTATGCAGGTCACGGAATACCGGATGAGAGCTCAAAGGATGCCTATCTTCTTCCTGTAGATGGGATGGGTAGCAATCCTTCCACTGGTTACAAATTGAGTGATCTTTATGCCAGTCTTGGCAAGTTCCCGACTAAATCTACTGTTGTCTTTTTGGATGCCTGCTTTTCCGGAGCACAACGTAGTGGTGATATGATGGCTTCTGCCCGTGGTGTTGCCATAAAGGCAAAAACGGCGACTCCTGTGGGAAATATGGTGGTGCTGTCAGCTGCGACTGGAGACGAGACCGCGTATCCTTATAAGGAGAAAGGTCACGGAATGTTTACGTATTTTCTGCTCAAGAAACTCCAACAGACGAATGGGAAAGCTACGCTTGAGGAAATCGCAACATATGTCACGGATGAAGTCGGCAAGCGCTCTATTGTAGAGAATGCGAAATCACAGACACCTACTGTCGTCTCAGCTCCAGGAATGGAAAACGAATGGCAGACTATACAACTTTATGGTGCTTGGAATGAACAGATGCCTGAGGATTTCTGATTGGATTCTTATAATTGGCATAATCTCTGTATGTCCTGTGAAGTTATATGCACAGGACTCTTTTCAGGAGATTTTCGATGAATTCTCGCGCAATGCGAGAAACGAATTCTACAGTTTCAGGGATAAATGCAATAGCGACTACGCAGCATTCCTTGAGACTAGTTGGAAGTCGTTCAATGCCTGCGAGGCGGTACCGGAGCCATACGAGGAGCAGATTCCGCCTGTGGTATATGAAACTCCTGATGTGGAACCTGTCATCGAAAACGACCCCGTCATCGACAATACTCCCGTCATTGAAAGGGAATTACCAGTAATAGAGATTATTCCATCCGTAGAGCCGGTCCCTCAACCACAGCCTGTAGAACCCATTGAAGAAACTCCTGTCGTAATGCCGGATGAATTTGAATTCTCATATCTGGATGTGCGACTGAGTGTCAGGGCTGGGAGCAGACTTAAATTTCAGTTACCTGCTGTAAGTGAAGCTGACATATCAAAAGGGTGGAAAAAGCTCTCCTGCCGTGATTATGATAATCTCATTGTGGATTGTCTTTCAATCCGTGATAGATATGCATTGTGTGACTGGGCATACCTGCAGATGCTCAAATCCTTTGCCGTCTCATTTCTTGGCAACGGCGACAGCGCGATACTGCTTACGGCATATCTGTATGCGCAGTCAGGTTATAAAGTCAGATTGGGTACATCCTACGGACATCTGTATCTGCTGTATGGAACCAAGTATGTGATATATGGCAAGTCATATTACCCGCTCGATGGCAGTAATTTCTTTGTGCTGGACGGTGAACTGGATAAAATGGATATAGCGGATTGCGCTTATCCAGGGGAAAAGGATATGTCGTTAGCCATATTGAAGGAGCAGATGCTAGGCGAGAACTATTCCGATTCAAGGCATTTTGAATCAAACAGGTATGCGATTTCTTCGGACTGTTCGGTCAATCGTTCGTTGCTGAAGTTCTATGACGGATATCCCACTGCCGAGATAAATGACAATCCGTTGTCCAGATGGGCTCTCTATGCAGAGACTCCTGTCAGTCGGAGAGTAAGAGAGGAACTATACCCGTCTTTGAAAGAAACTATTAGAGGAAGAGACGCACTGGAAGCGGCTGATATGCTACTGGATTTCGTGCAGAATTCCTTCGAATATGGATATGACAATGAGATTTGGGGAGGTGACAGAGCGTTCTTTGCAGAAGAGACGCTGTATTATCCCTATTGCGACTGCGAGGACAGATCAATACTTTACTCTCATCTGGTGAGAGATTTACTGGGGTTGGACGTATTGCTGGTCTATTATCCGGGACATCTTGCTACAGCAGTCCATTTTAAAGAACCCGTTGACGGAGACTACATAGTGGTCGGTCAGAAAAAATATACTATATGTGACCCGACCTACATTGGAGCTCCGGTTGGTGAGAGTATGCCGGATTTGGATGATTCTCACGCGAGGGTGATATTGCTGCGCAGGTAATTCCAGACGCAAAAAGAATTGTAATTAACAATAGATGTAAATATGGTAAGAACCTATCGTTTTTCATTGATGGCAGTTCTAATGCTAATTCCGTCTATTCTTGTCTTCGGACAGGAGTATCGGCGTTTTGAGCAGAAAACAGAATTGCTGGAGTTTGACAATTACCGTTACGACATAGTTGGGCGTGACAGTAACAGTGTGCGAAATCAGATATCTGCCGCTATGCTGCGGCCAGGATGCGGGATTGCCGATGTGCAGATTAGTCCTGACGGTTCATGTTATGCAGTCCTGCTTAAAAAGAGGGTGAAAAATGATATACGGCTGTATGACTTTTTCACTGCATATTACAGAGGCGGGTATATGGCAAAGCTGAAGCACAAGGATTTTACTCCTGCTGTAATGTGCTTCACTCCAGGTGGCAAGAATATTATCGTGGCGGATGACCGGGGCGTACTGTATAGTTATGACCTGACATCGGAAAAACTGGGCAAAGGACATCGGAAGGATTACAATTGCAAGCTCCAGTCGAATGAGATTATGAATCTCGGTTTCAACGCCTCAAAGATTGCCGTCAGCGGTGATGAAAGATATGTTGCCGCAGCCTCTGGCCGTGAGGTCAGGGTATTTTCATGGAGCAACCATATTCAGGTGAGTGCCATATACTCTGACGCTCCAATTGTGGCAGTTGATTTCCCTAAAGACAATTCCTATCTGGCAGTACTTGCATCAGACGGCACGATGTCTTTATATGATACACAAAATTTTGCTCTTAAGACCAGTGTCAATGCTCTCGGAATGGCACGTCAGATGGCCATTCATCCGAACAGCAAGTATATTGCCGTGGTGACTTCCGACAATGCCGTTGCCGTAGTCAATTCTATGGATATTGAGGACAGACAGTACGTTTTTGATGATGAGGGAGGTATCAATGACGTGTGCTTTGTAGCGGACAACAGTACCTGGCTCGGCTACAATACGTCCGGAAGTTTTGTGTTCCGTGAGATGAGCGAACTTAATCCCAATTTCCGCCAGTTGCTGAACGATGAGCTGGCTGACAGGATGGAAGAGTGGCTCAAGCGTATGCCCGATGAGACAATTGAAGAGTACAATCTCCGTGTCAGCGAGGAAAACCGTGCTCTTCAGATATCATTGTTCGAGGAGGAGATAGCCACCCGTCTGGCAGAGAACAAACTGTACAGTGAGGAAATCACACTTGGCGGTTATAACTATAACGAAGGGATACTTGCCATAGAGGTCGCCTCAATGCCATCCATCTATCTGAACGTGCCGGAAGAGGAACTCTACAATTTCGCATCGGCTGAACAGTTGGAATTCCGCAACGCACGATATGCACTTACGGAGGCTGACCATTTCGAACTGGTCTATGTGGATGTGGTCAACAAGGTGACAGGTGCTACATATACCTACTCCAACCGTGAGAGAAAGTCGCTGGAATACCTGACACTGGACGACAGCTATGTCCCGCTGGACCTTATCCAACTGTCAAATATGCAGGAACTTACACTTGAGAGTATCAAGAATGATGTCATAACCGACGCTCAGTCAAAAAATGTCAAACTGGAGCATACGAATATTGCCGTAACTACCAAGGTCGTGTCGGATACGGACGAAAACGGTAATCGTATTATGGACTACAGAGTAGGATTCTCGTACGATGTTGACAATCAGTTCTCTGTGGTCGAGGATTTCGCTGCAGGAAAATACAGAGTATCGGAGTCCGGTGCAGCATCATCAATGGTTGAGATTATAGCTCAGGCATTCAGGGGCGAATTCGCCAGATATATCAAGGAAGGCGGTAAGGTGAAAATTGCAATCACCGGTATGGCCGACAATCTGAAGATAAACCGTGCTATTCCGTACGACGGATGTTATGGAGAATTTACGGCCGAACCGGTACATAGCGCGGATGGTATGAGTTACATAACCGTGACAAGTCCTACCGGTATATCTCAGAATGATCAGCTGGCATTTATCCGTGCTGCGGGTGTCAAAGACTATATCGCGGGCAATATCTCTGAATTTAAAGATATGGATGCTGAATACGAATACCACATTGAACTTGCAGATGCGGCTGGTGGTGCTTTCCGTAGAATCACTGTTACATTCACCTTCATTGATGCATTCTGATGATGAGACGTACTATATATATGATAATGTGCATGCTGGGATTCTCTCTGTTTTCTGCCGGTCAGAATACAGAGAGTGCCTGGAATGCGTACTCTCAGTTTACCGCTCTCGCATCGGGCGGAGGAGACAAGGGTACTCTCTATAATGCTCTGAACAAGTGTTACGAGGAGCATATTGCAATTGTTGGAAGCGTGCGCGCAGGTACGGAGGAATACCAGACGGTACGCGACCATCTGAAAAATATGTGGCCGTATTTCCAGAATGGAGCGGCTTACTTCTCGCAGAAGGGCATGAACTCCAATGCAGTCATATTCGCTCAGGCATACGTGGATATACCCATGATGGATATTTTCGCAGGTGATTATTTTGAGAAGACGGACTATTATCCCACCATGGTGTATTTTGCAGCCTCAGGACTCTATAACAACCGTAATTATGAGGCCTCGATCAAGTATTTCCGGGAATATATTAAAACGCACGAGGACAAGCACAGGCGTGATGTGTATCTGTACATGTCGCAGGCATACACAGAATCGCAGCGGTATTCCGAGGCTCTTGATGTACTGGCCGGTGCCTCTGCGGAATATCCTTCGGACTATAATCTGCTGTCACGAGCCATAAACATCTGTCTGGACACCAAAGACAATTCGAGCATACAGCCTTATCTGACCAAGGCCCTTGCCATCAAACCTAATGATGTCACTCTTCTGAACATTCAGGGAAAATCGCTGGAAGAAACAGGTCGATACGAAGAGGCTGTGGAAGTCTTCAGAAAACTGATTCAGCTTAAGCCCGGCAGTATGGAGGTGTCGCGTCACCTTGCCGTGAACTATTACAATGCGGGGGCTATGATTGTCAATACAGGAGTCTCTGCGGATAGTGGTAATGGCAGGAAACAGATGAACAATTCCTTGAAACAAGCCAAAGATTATTTCCAGCAGGCAATACCTTACTTGAAGAATATTGTTGACAACGAGCCTATGGCCTCGCAATTTGTAGCGGCACTCGCTGTGGCATATAACCAGACCGGTGACAGCAAGGAGTTTGAGAGTGCAAACAGCAAGCTTGTCTCGCTGGGCTACGAACGTGTAGCCGCAACAGAGTTGCCGTCGGTAATCAATCTGAATGGGACTGCACCCTCAGCCTCATTTGCTCAGAACCAGTCCGTGCGTCAGCAGAATGTCACACCGGCGGTGTCGGCTGCTTCGGGTGAGATACCGGCTTTTCCTGAGTATGCGCAGGAATATATAGAGAACATCATATCAAAGTGGCAGGAGAAAGACCCGTACGAGACAGTCAGTGAGTATCAGGCCCGTGTCAATGTCACAACGCGCGATGCCAAAGTCCGGGAACTGAGTAAGGAGGCGGAGAACAGCTACATCAGCCGCTATGCCGGCAATCTGCGTGTCAGCGATTTCTCCCTGAAACCGTACGATGCCGAGAACGAGGTTTTTCTGGCCGAATCACGTTATGGCGAGGTGATAATTCCTGTGCCGCGCTCCAACAACGAAGCCAGAATGTTTGAGAACAACTGGAGCGGTGTGTCGCTGGTTAAGCCGGAGTTCTGCATTGACGGAGACAAGCTGGCCATAAAGTCGCTCACATTCAGAACACCGACAGGCAAGTCCTACCACTATGACAATGCCGGAGCATTGAACTATACGGTGGCTCAGGTAGATATCAACTTTGGAGATATAGATTATTCAAGCCTCACAGCGCACAGTAATACGCAGCGCAACAAAGTGAATAAAAACACTGTCAGTGTCGGTACTTCCGATGTGGATGTCAATATCCCCAGGACATCGTACAGGAACGACAACACATTCGCCGTGATAATAGCCAACGAGAATTATGAGATGGTTGAGAACGTATCCATGGCTGTGAACGATGGCAGGACTTTCGGCAAATACTGTGAGCAGACACTCGGTCTGCCGGGGAGCAACGTACGTCTGTACGAGAACGCCACCTATGGTTCCATGCTGCGTGCAATGCGCGATATAAGCGGTATTGCAGATGCTTACAAGGGTGACCTGAACGTGATATTCTACTATGCAGGTCACGGCATACCCGATGAATCCACCAAGGATGCCTTCCTGCTTCCGGTTGATGCTGATGGCCGTCAGACAGAGGCCTGCTATTCACTGGCCAAACTATACAATGAACTGGGAGCACTTGATGCCAATTCGGTAGTCGTGTTCCTCGATGCCTGTTTCAGTGGTGCCCAGCGCGATGGTGGAATGCTGGCATCAGCACGAGGCGTGGCCATAAAGTCCAAGCCAGAGCAGCCTCACGGCAATATGATAACGTTCAGTGCCGCCTCGGACGATGAGACAGCCTTCCCTTACGAGGAGAAAGGTCACGGCCTGTTCACATACTATCTGCTCAAAAAACTGCAGGACACCAAAGGCGATGTCACACTGCAGGAACTGGGCAACTATGTGACTGAGCAGGTCAAACGGCAGTCCATAGTCATAAACCACAAACCACAGACTCCAGTGCTGAATGTATCGGCTTCGATGCAGGGCAGCTGGCAGAAATTCAAACTTGTACGAAAATAAAACAACACGATATGCAAATCAGAAAAATTTCAATCACTCTCTTAGCGTTCTGTGCCGTTATATCGGGAGTCACAGCGCAGAACACCTATAAGGGAACTGTTACGGACAGAAAAGGTAATCCCATAGCCGGTGTCCGTGTCGCAGACAAGAGTGGCGCATTCACCACTACCGATCTGTATGGTCGGTATGAGTTTACCACACAGGGCAAGCCGGGGCGTCTTTCATTTGATCTTGTCGGCTTCAATCCGCGAAAGACCGGCGTGAAGCCTGATATGAATGTCAGGATGATTAAGTCCAGTGTATTCAATTCTCCTAACTATGGTAAGCATTTTTTTCTTGGAGTTCAGGTTGCCACGTCAGAGACGAGTATGCGCGCTCCAACTATCGGTATCAATCTTGGCGTGCTGAAAAACCGCTGGGGCTGGTATCTTGATTTTCTTACACCTGCATTCCAGAATGGAAATGTTCATGATGGACGTGCTCTTCCTGAATATGTGCGTGACGGGGTAGAATATGCTACTCAGTCCCATAATGGAAAGATGGAGAATTATACTCTTACCGGCGAGCGTTACTCATACGCCTGGCATATGAGCACCGGTGTCATGATACCGTTTCCGTTAATCAGTTCGCTGTATCTCGATGCCGGTCTGAGGTTCGGAGAGAAATATGTATTTGAAGAAGTGATGGAAAAGAATTATCGATGTGTTTATGCAAACAGGTATGGCTTTTCTATAGAACTCGGTCTGTCGTACAGAATATCCCGCGTTATGGTTAATGTCAAAGGCGGGTATAATATAAATGACATTAATTCCGATGCAAATTGTCAAATTCCCTCCGGCCCTATGAAGAAATTTGATTCGCTGAGTTTCGGTCTAAGTTATATTTTCTAAAATACAGAAAGCAATGAAAAAATACATTCCATTCATACTGGCAGCCATTGCAGTAGCCTGCGAGCCGACAGAGCTTGACAAAGGCGATGCCGTACTCATCACCGGCGATGCTGTAGAGATTACTTCCAGCTCGGCTTGTCTTTGTGGCGAGATTGTGTCATCACAGTCCGGCACCGTGTGGTTTGAACTGTCGGAAAACAGCGAAATGAGCGACAGTCGGAAGACCTCATCAAAAACGCTGGAAAGCGTGAATCATTTAAGTGAGGTCTCATTACGAACTGAGAAACTCAGTCCGAATACTACCTACTATTACCGTCTTTGCGGTAAACTTGATTACGATGGTTACAGTATGCTTGCCGAAAAGGGAGCGATACGCTCTTTCACTACAGACAAGTACCCGCCTGTCAAGGCAGAAGTATATGTGAATACACCATCTACAGCCGATTTTGTGGACTACTTCGTAGTAGAGAACGGGGATGTTATGGAACGTAGTGCCCGGCATTCATTTGACGGATACGACAGCAGTCGAAAGATGAGGTATATCAAAACAACTACAGCCATATCCGATGCAGACATCTATATGTGTCAGTTTACAAATGAGGATTTGTCCGATTACAGGTCTGTCAGTTTCAACCTGAATAACGGTCCGTTCTATTACGGTCATACCACAGTCAGTTCCATGGAGCCTGAGGCAGTGTGCGAAATGAAGCCTGCCACCTGCGAGGTCAGGTTCAACATCGCCTGCAAGTCACAGAACGGCTATGTGGATGATGGCAACATTTATCAAATGTCACTGGTTAATGCAGACGGTGGCAAGACTCTGCCAATCTGCTCATCCGCGACCTGCGACTTATCGACTGGACATGTTACAGGTGTTACTGATGCAAAGGCTACAGTCAGCGCATATACTGATATCTGGCTGAACTCCAATGATACGCAGAAAGCCTCATTCCCGGCAGTCATTCCCGCGACAGCCGGTGAAGGCGAAGCCGAACTGTGGTTCTATGTGAAATCACTGAATGTGGATTCTCTTATTAAGAAGGCCATGCCCGCATTTGAGTGGAGTGCCGGCAATACATACACCTACAACATCACCTTATACTACACACCGCAGACTGTCGAACTGGTGATAGGGTCCTGTACTATAGAGCCTTGGGGCGAAGAGCAGTATGTGGATGATTTGTCAATGGGAGAACTGAATACAAACGGTCATGAGTACGTAGACCTTGGCCTGAGTGTGAAGTGGGCGACCTGCAACGTCGGCGCATCCATCCCAAGTGATTACGGCAGCTACTTCGCCTGGGGCGAGACGAGCCCCAAGAGCAGCTACGATTGGGAGAATCTGAAATACTGCAACGACACGTCAGGTCGCAGTTTCTCCAAGTACAATCAGAATCAGGACGGCACACAAGACACCAGAACCACCCTCGAACTTGGCGACGATGCCGCCCGCGTGAACTGGGGCGGCAGCTGGCGCATGCCGACTGATGCTGAGTTCCTGGAACTGATAGACAACTGCACCTGGACGTGGACTAGTATGAACAGGAAGAACGGATATAAGGTGGTGAGCAAGGTTAACGGGAACTCCATCTTTCTCCCGGCTGCCGGGCTCTGCGACGGCACGAGCATCCACGATGCGCGCAGGTCCGGCTTCTACTGGTCCAGTTCGCTCAACGGGAGCAACTCGTACAACGCGCTTAACCTCTGCTTCAATCCAGGCGATCACTTCCCGGGCGGCTACGGCCGCAGGAGCGGACAGTCCGTGCGGCCAGTGTTGCGTTAGGATTTGTCTTGCCCAGACATGCAGGCGTTCGTTCAGCCGGCGGGCGTGTGGCACGGGAAGGCGGCTCGGCAGAGACGGCTACCACACGCAGGGCGGCTGAACGCGGTGAAACAAATAACAGAACAAAAACAGAATAAAACAATATGAGAGTAACAAAGTCATTATTTACAATAGCTGCAATATTTGCGCTTGTATCCTGCAATAACGAATGGGAACAGGTTGTGGAGGCAACAGCCCAATTGCAGCTGAGTGCCGACATTGCACCTACCCGTGCCGGTATCAATGCTACACACTTTGACGAGGGTGATGCTATCGGAGTGTTTGCATACTCGGGCTACTCGGGTAAGGAGTCGTGGAACGTCAAGGCTACTACGGATTCAAAGTCGTGGCATTTCGAGAAACCCGTGAATCTGTTTTCCGAAAGCACAACAGTCTATGCGTACTATCCTTGGAACAGTTATGCTTCGGAAAAGCACGAGTATGGCTTTATGGTTGACGCAACGTCTCAGACGAACTATATGGTGGGCTATGACGAGGGAATCAGTAATAACAATCCGAAGTCCCAGATATCTTTTCGGCATATAACGTCGAAAGTGGCATTCTACATCACAAACAGCGATGCGGGGGTGGCTATCAAATCCGTTACACTCAATGGTGAGAAATTGCCTGTGTATGGATACTACTTTATTGAAGCATGCTATGACTCCTTACGTAGTGATGCAACGCAGCGAATCTATTCAAAGAACATCAGCAACCTTGGTGAAAACAGGCAAAAAGCAGAGTTCCTGCTTTTCCCGGATAGCTGGGATTGTACAGTCACACTGACTGTGTCGTACGATGACGACAGCCAATATTCCACCGAGTTTACCCTGCCAAGTCTGAAAGAAAATTGCAGTTATGCGTATAATGTAAATATTACCGCAGACAAAAAGTCTTCAATTGAAATCTCTGATGTTGTCATAGCCCCTTGGGATACACCTGCCACGATGGATAAGATAACAATCAATGGTACTAATGGCGATGAACCAGTTCCCGGTACAGAAAACGGTCATGAGTACGTTGACCTTGGCCTTTCAGTGAAGTGGGCCACCTGCAATGTCGGTGCATCCACCCCAAGTGACTATGGCAGCTACTTCGCCTGGGGCGAGACGAGCCCCAAGAGCAGCTACTATTGGGAGAATCTGAAATACCGTACAAGTGGCGACTCATACGGAAACGTCAAGTTCTCGAAGTACGTTTCAGATAGCAGATACGGCACGGTTGACAACAAGACCGTTCTTGAGTTGAGCGACGATGCCGCCCGCGCAAACTGGGGCGGCAGCTGGCGCATGCCCACGATATCCGAATTCAAGGAGCTCATAGACAAATGTACCTGGACGTGGACCACAATGAACGGCAGGAACGGTTACAAGGTAGTGAGTAAGGTTAACGGGAACTCCATCTTTCTCCCGGCTGCCGGATGCCGCCTCGACACGAGTCTCTACAATGCGGGCAGTTACGGCTACTACTGGTCCGGTTCGCTTGGTGAGAGCTACTCGTACTACGCGCGTGGCCTCCTCTTCAATTCAGACAATCTCAACTCGCTCAGCTACTACCGCAGCGACGGTAGGTCCGTGCGGCCAGTGTTGCGTTAGGATTTGTCCTGCCCCGACATGCAGGCGTTCGTTCAGCCGGCGGGCGTGTGGCACGGGAAGGCGGCTCGATAGAGACGGCTGCCACACGCAGGGCGGCTGAACGCGGTGAAAAAAATTAATAAAAGAACAACAGATATGAGAATAACAGGGAAATTGATAATGATGGCGGTGACTGCGCTGTGCGTGGCATCGTGCGCAAAAGATACGGAAAAACTTTTGGGCGGTGACGGAGTGTCACTTCAGGTGACGGCCGTTATGGATGATGGCACAAAGGCCGGATTGGATGATACGGATTTTATGGAGAATGACCAAATCGGTCTGTTCATGTCCGGATACGATGGGAAGTACTGTAACGTAAAGGCTACGGGTAAGGGTAGCGGTACCGGAACGGCAGTCACACGATGGACGCTGGGGCAGGATGTGTCTCTCACAAAGGAATCTGCGGTTGTTGCTGCATATTATCCGTATAATGAAAAAACTGACTGGCATTACGACCCGGATAGAGATGATTTCTACATAGATATACATGTAGCTGATCAGTTAAATTATCTGCGAGGATATGCTAAGGAGGTGAACGAAAGCAATCCGAAGGCCAATATAACATTTCATCACGCAATGGCCAGACTGCGCCTTCAGGTATCGTATTCTGACGGGAAGAGCCATCTGACGGAAATCCGTTTCTCAGGAGTGGTGACTGCGGGTCGGATATATCTGATTTCGGGAGAAATAATACCATTAGCGACATTACCAGGTTCTAGTAGGGTCCTGACGATAACTGATGCAGACAAGATGCCTCTCGCCTCCGAGGGTATCTACGATGTACTGCTGCTCCCGCATTCAGCCACCACCGCTACTATGACCCTGACCTTCAGCGACGGCAGGAGTTACAACACCAGCGTCAGCCTGCCTGCAATGTCATCGGGTGACTACAACATCCTTCCGATAACTATCAAGGAGACCTCCACCCCCGCCACAGACGAACACGATTACGTGGATTTGGGTCTGTCGTCAGGGACTCTGTGGGCCACCTGCAACGTGGGTGCTACTTCTCCCGAGGAGTACGGCAACTACTATGCGTGGGGCGAGACCACGACTAAGAGCTACTATACAAAGTCAAATTACAGCTATTCGTCCAATCCGACTACTCTGCCGGCTGACAGGGATGCCGCCCGTGCCAATTGGGGTGGCAGCTGGTGCATGCCTACAAGGGCCGACTTCAAGGAACTGTACAATGAATGCACATGGACGTGGACAACGATGAACGGCAAGAATGGCTACAAGGTATCGAGCAGGAAGAACAGCAGTTATATCTTCCTGCCTGCTGCGGGTTACTTCGGTTCCTCGCTCTTCAATGCAGGGTCGTACGGCAGCTACTGGTCTTCGTCGTTGAGCACCTCGAATACGTCGTGCGCCTACGTATTGCTCTTCAATTCGAGCAATGTCAATCCGTCGTACAACTTCAACCGCTACTACGGTCATAGTGTTCGCCCTGTCCTCAGAAAATAACGCATCAAAGACAGGACAAAATCAAGGCAAAACGGCACAATAGCTTTGGACGTTCATTCTCACCGGTCCCTCACCAGAGAGGGACATAAGAGAATGAGCGTCCAAAGTTATAGAGGACAGATTCCGTTCACCGTTGAACTGAAGTTCCACAAAAGACAAATCCAACCGGAATCACATCGCAATTAATACAGATGTGATTCCGGTTGGGTTTCCGTTCACGGAAGTTAATGCGGTAAACTGTATAGATGCGTAATTCCAGTGTGTCCGCCTGATTTTTTACAGAGCCTCCACCTCTTTCACAGACAGTCCTGTGCATTGGCTGATGATTCCCTGCCGTTTTGGGGCTCACCCGAAAACTGGTTGGACTGCAGATATCCTTGCAGAGAAAACGCCATACTTTTAGAATCTGTTTTGAGAATCTGTTTTGAAATGTTCCAATTAATCTTTTATAAAGTCTTTCCGGCTGAAA
>JAKSIX010000044.1 GCA_024398595.1 Bacteroidaceae bacterium
AGCTGCCGGCGGCCAAAGAACCAGTGGAGGATTCCACGTTCATCGAAAAGTGGACCTGGTACGTCAGGGAGATGGTGAATTTCAAGGAGAAGCCTTCAGGGCTGGACGGGTATTTCGACCTGCTCTTCGAGGCTTCCGACAGAGACAATATAGAGAAAGGTAAACTGTCAATATACGACAAGATGGTAAGAGACGAGATTCAGATTGCGGCAGAGCGCGACTACGCCGTTCGAACCGGACGCGAAGAAGGAAGAGCCATTGGCTTGGAAGAGGGAAGAGCCGAGGGAAGAGCCAAGGGAAGAGCCGAGGGAAGAGCCGAGGCCAACATTGAAACAGCACGAAAGATGAAAGCCGATGGCTTGGCAACAGAATCAATCCTCCTATATACCGGCCTGTCGCGGGAAGAGGTGGAGAACCTGTAGGATTACTATTGGTCAGAATGCAAAAAATAGGAGGTATTCCACCTCCTATACAGTGTGTTTCGTGGCGGATTCGAACCGCCGACCTCTTGCGTGTGAAGCAAGCGCTCTAAACCGGCTGAGCTAACGAAACAATATTTTAACGGTGCAAAGATACACATTTTTCATATTCGCAAATCCTGTGCACCGTAAATATCTTATCCGACCAAAACCTTACCGGTCATCTCAGCCGGTACCGGCAGTCCCATAAGGGTCAGAATGCTCGGAGCGACATCTGCAAGAATGCCATCCTTCACAGTCGCATCCTTACGCGGAGTCACGTAAATGACCGGCACAGGATTCAGAGAGTGAGCAGTATTAGGTGTTCCATCGGCATTGACAGCATTGTCGGCATTTCCGTGATCGGCAATGATGATTGCCTCATAACCCATCGTCTTGGCAGCCTCTATCACATCATGAACGCAGGCATCAACAGCCGTCACAGCCTTCTCAATAGCCTCATACACGCCCGTGTGACCGACCATATCGCCATTTGCAAAGTTTACGACAATAAAGTCATACTTGTCAGTCTTGATAGCCTCTACCAGACGGTCACGCACCAGATATGCGCTCATCTCCGGCTGAAGGTCGTATGTAGCGACTTTCGGTGACGGAACAAGTATCCTGTCCTCACCCTCGTACGGAGTCTCACGGCCACCGTTCAGGAAAAATGTTACGTGTGCGTATTTCTCAGTCTCTGCAATGTGCAGCTGAGCAAGTTTCTTACTGGAGACATACTCACCCAGCGTATTGTTCACGTTCTCCTTGTCAAAAAGGATGTGGACACCGGTAAATGATGCATCGTACGGAGTCAGGCAGTAGTACTGCAGGCCCGGAATGGTCTTCATACCAGCCTCCGGCATATCCTGCTGTGTCAGCACGATAGTCAGTTCCTTGGCACGGTCGTTACGGAAGTTGAAGAAGATTATTACATCGCCCTCCTCTATACGGCTGTCGTATGCGGTATTGACAATAGGCTTCATAAACTCGTCGGTAACGCCCTCGTCGTATGACTCAAAAACAGCCTTCACCATATCGTCAGCCTTCTTGCCCTCGCCGTTCACGAGTTGGTCGTATGCCACCTTGACACGTTCCCAACGCTTGTCACGATCCATAGCATAGTAGCGTCCGATGATGGAAGCCACCTTGTCGCCACGCTCCACGAGAGTCTTGATGAAACCCTGACCGCTCTTCGGGTCAGTATCACGGCCATCCATAAAGCAGTGTACGTATGCATTGTCAATACCATATTCGCGTGCAATGTCACAAAACTTGAGCAGATGCTCCAGTGAACTGTGAACACCACCGTTTGATACGAGTCCCATAAGATGCAGTTTCCTGCCGGTCCTCTTGGCATAGCCGTATGCGGCCATTACCTCAGGATTCTGCATAATACTGTTGTCCGCAATAGCACGGTTTATCTTGACAAGATCCTGATAGACCACGCGGCCTGCACCAATATTCAGGTGACCGACCTCTGAATTACCCATCTGCCCGTCAGGAAGACCCACGTTCTCGCCGCTTGCCAGCAGCTGCGCGTGCGGATATGTGGCATTCAGATAATCCATATAAGGAGTCGGAGTGTTGTAAATGACATCGGCATTGGAATGGTTTCCTATACCCCAGCCGTCAAGAATCATAAGAAGTGCTTTCTTTCTCATATCTATGTTTTATTGATTGTTGTCCGTAATTGGACACAAAATTACAAAAACAGGAGCAAAATAGTCCTGCTGTCGCAATAAGTTTATACTTTTGTGTCACAACATAATTACCAAAACCCATGCCTGAAATAAAGTCTATCGGTATTCTTACATCAGGAGGTGATGCCCCCGGTATGAACGCAGCGATACGTGCCGTGACACGTGCCGCCATATTTGCAAGATGGAAAGTATATGGCATACACCGAGGATGGGAAGGACTTCTGCACGATGAGATAAGTGAGATGACCACAGAGGATGTCAGCAATATCATCCAGCGTGGAGGTACCATTCTGAAGACCGCCAGGAGCACAGAATTCATGAGTCCCGAAGGGCACAGGAAAGCCTACGACATCATCAGGAGTCACTCCATCGACGCATTGATAGTGATAGGCGGCAACGGCTCACTGACCGGGGCACAGGATTTGGCACGTGAATACGACATACCGGTAATAGGTATTCCCGGAACCATTGACAATGACCTGTACGGCACAGATGCCACAATAGGATATGACACGGCTCTGAATACCATAGTCGAGTGCGTGGACAAGATACGTGACACCGCCACCTCACACGACCGTATATTCTTTGTAGAGGTTATGGGGCGTGATGCCGGATTTCTGGCTCAGAACAGTGCCATCGCGGCAGGAGCGGAAGCGGCGATAATTCCAGAGGACAGCACAGACATCGACCAACTGGCGGTTTTCATCAAACGCGGAATACGCAAGAGCAAGAACAGTTCCATCGTCATAGTGTCAGAAAAAGACGGAGGCGCCATGCACTACGCGGAGAGAGTCCGCAAGGAGTATCCGCAATTCGATGTGAGAGTGTCAATACTCGGTCACCTGCAGCGCGGAGGCAAGCCGAGCGCATACGACCGCATTCTGGCATCACGGATGGGTATGGCAGCTGTGGAGGCTCTGCAGGAAGGGCAGCGCAATGTGATGATTGGCATACATAATGACAAGATTATCAATGTTCCGATAACAAAAGCTGTCAAGATGGACAAGCCCATCGCTCAGGAGCTGATTAACGTTCTCGATACCCTATCGATCTGACATGTTCTCTCCGAAATCAAGTGAGAGCTGACCATCGCCCAATAAATTGAATGTCTTGCGGTGATAAGTAGTAGTTCCGTACTCCATTATTGCCGCACGGTGTTTTTTCGTAGGGTAGCCTTTATTTGACAGCCAGTCATACTGCGGATATTGTTCCGCAATACCGTTCATGAAATCATCCCTGTATGTTTTCGCGAGTATTGATGCTGCGGCGATGGACATCATCTTGGCATCACCTTTAACTATTGTCGTATGCGGAATGCCGGGATAAGGCTTGAATCTGTTTCCGTCAATCAGCAGATGTTCGGGGCGGACTTTCAATTCACTCACGGCACGATGCATAGCGAGAATTGATGCAGACAGAATATTAATCTCATCAATCTCAGTGTTTGACACAACACCGACAGCCCATGCCACAGCTTCACGCTCAATTATCGGACGGAGCGCATATCTCTGTTTCTCCGTCAGCTGTTTGGAGTCATTCAGCAGTTCATTTGTAAAATCGGGCGGCAGTATAACGGCCGCGGCATATACCGGTCCGGCCAGACATCCGCGTCCGGCCTCATCACATCCGGCCTCCACCCTGCCCTCTTCAAGAAACGGCAACAGCATATCTTTGCAGTATTAATGAAAACTCATCCGGTTTGATGCCCCACGATGGCGCAACAACCATACTTCGCGGAGATTCTGACACAAATCTGTCAAGAGCAATATCCGCACGCAACTCTCTCAGTAATTCCACCACTATTTCTGCATAGCTCTCAGGTGTAAGCAGTTTGAATTTATCCGGATTCTCACTGTACATCCTGTCAAAAGCCGTTCCCTTTATTATCTGCAGCTGATGCAATTTCAGCGTGCTGACAGGCAATGCTGAGATTCGTCTGGCGTGATTTATAAAATCCACCTTTTCCTCACCAGGCAAACCTATTATTATATGAGCCCCCACAGCAACACCTCTCTTGTCCAGTCCGATTATGGCATCTTGCGCGCACTTGAAGTCATGTCCACGGTTAATAGCCTTCAACGTATCATCATTCGTCGATTCCACACCAATCTCCACAAGCAGATATGGATGTCCCGCTCCGGCCTTATTCCCGAATCTCCGCTCAAAATAGTCCAGCAAGTCTGCTGACAGACAGTCCGGTCTCGTGGATATCACCAATCCCAGCACTCCGGGAAAAGCCAGTCCCTCTTCGTATAATCCGATAAGCTTTGCCGTATCGCCATACGTGTTGGAAAATGATTGGAAATACGCAAGGTAGCCATTAACCGGCTCCTTCTTCTGAAAGAACCCGATTCCCGCAGCCAACTGATCCGTCACGCTCATTCCTGAACTGAAAGCGTATGCAGGATTGAAAGCGGCATTATCGCAATAAGCGCATCCTCCAAAACTTATCGTTCCGTCACGGTTAGGGCAGCCCAGTCCGGCATTCACGGCAACCTTCTGTACACGTCCGCCAAACACCGAAGACATGTAGTCCGACATTGTCCTGTATGTCATCGACACTTAGAACATTTTACGAATACGGTCAATACCGGCAACCAGAGCATCAATCTCAGCTTCAGTATTGTAAATGGCAAGAGAAGCCCGTACGGTACCTGGTATCCCAAATCTCCGCATCAGCGGCTCCGCACAATGATGTCCGGTACGTACCGCAATACCGAGCTTGTCCAGCAATATGCCCACATCAGACGGATGAATGTCACCCAACAGGAACGACACCACACCACATCTGTCTGAGGCATTTCCTATAATACGTATGTCAGGTATAGCCCCCATTGCGTCAAGCGCGTATGAACACAATTGCCTCTCGCGCCGGTCAACGGCCTCCATACCGATTGCGCTCAGATAATCAAGTGCCTCCGCAAGGGCGACAGCACCTATATAATCCGGAGTGCCGGCTTCAAACTTGAACGGCAGCTCATTGAAAGTCGTACCCTCAAACGACACGTGTGCAATCATTTCTCCACCACCCTGATAAGGAGGCATCTTCTCCAGGAGTTCACGCTTGCCGTACAGCACACCAATACCGGTAGGGCCATACACCTTATGACCGCTGAACGCATAGAAATCCGCATCAAGTTCACGTACATTCACCGGCAGATGAGGAACAGACTGCGCACCGTCAATAAGCACTGGAACACCGTGTCCGTGAGCTGTCTGCACAATCTCGCGCACCGGATTCACCGTACCCAGTACATTCGACACGTGAGCGACACTGACAAGCTTTGTCCTCTCTGTAAACATATTACGGAAAGCCTCCATATCCAGCAGTCCATCTGCGGTAACTGGGATAGCAAGGAGTTTGAATCCCACTCTTTCCGCCAGAAGCTGCCACGGAACGATATTGCTATGGTGCTCCATTTCCGAAACCAGCACCTCATCGCCTGATTTCAGAAAAGCCTTGGCAAAAGATGAGGCTACCAGATTAATGCTCTCCGTAGTGCCCCGTGTGAAAATCACTTCCTCCGTCGAACCTGCACCGATAAAACGCCGCACCGTCTCACGTGCTGCCTCCATACGTTCCGTAGCCTGCTGTGACAGGAAATGCACACCCCGATGAACATTGGCATTCACATTGCGGTATGCATTGCTGACAGCATCTATTACACACAGAGGTTTCTGTGTCGTTGCCGCATTGTCCAGATAGACCAAAGGCTTACCATATACCTTCTGACCCAATATGGGGAAATCCTCTCTTATCCTTGTAATGTCCATATCTTCACCTGCATATACGGCATCCGTCGCATTGGGCCTGACCGCCCTTGAATCTGCGTTCCACAAGGTATCTCAGCCTTTGGCGCAACGGTTCCATTTCCACGTGCCCAATCACCTCATCTACAAATGCCATCATCAACAGCACACGGGCCTCGTCTTTCGGGATGCCACGCTGGCGCATATAGAACAAGGCCTTATCGTCAAGCTGACCAACGGTAGAGCCGTGACTGCATTTAACATCATCGGCATATATCTCCAGCTGCGGCTGCGTGAACATTCTGGCAGAGCGTTTCAGACAGATATTGCGGTTTGTCTGCTGCGATACCGTGCCATTTGCGCCCTCACGTACCAGAACTTTTCCGGCAAATGCACCGACAGAGTCATCGTCAAGGACATATTTGAACAATTCATTACTCTGACAGCCCGGCACACGGTGATCCACAAATGTCAGATTATCCACATGTTGGCTGCCGGCCGCTATTGCAACTCCGTTGAGAGTCAGCGAAGCAGCTCTGCCGGACAAGGTCACATAAGCGGAATTGCGGGTATGCCCATTGCTCAGAGTCATACCTGTAACAGAAACATCACTTCCTGCCTTCTGATCTACATACAACTCCGATATGCGTCTGTTATGCGGCGAAGTCTCTTCCATATCATACAACTCAACATGGCTGTTCTCGCCGGCATACAATTCCATGACCTGAGTTGCCAGATAATCGTGCGAATCAACCGAGTGGTCACATAGCAGCAATTTCAATGCAGCATCCTTACCGGTCACAACCAGTATTCTGCGGGCCACCATCAGATTGACAGGCGACTGAAGCAATGTCACCAACTGCACAGGTTTATCCATTACGACTCCGTCCGGGACATATATCATAAATCCGTCCTGAACCAACAGAGTATTCAATGCGGCTATACCCGGCCTGTGCATATCAGCTAATCCTGCATAGTATCTGCCTGCCAGTTCCGGATATTTCCCTGCCAGCTCATTAAGACTTCCGGCAATAACTCCATCCGGCAACTGCGAGTGCTGCGACATCTCTGATGCCATAAAACGGTCATTCGCCAGATAATACATCAGAGTGCTGAGATTTGGGACACTGCAATGGAACACCTCATTAAGATTGACAGGGATATTCACACGGCCAAGATTGATGCCCCAGTCAGGCTCAAGCCAGCCGGATATGTCAGTATGCAGATATTCCTCCACCTTAGCCGTAGGGAATCCGTATTTCTCCAGGCAATCCAGAGCCTCACTGCGGACTGCATTCAGCACTCCGCAGGATACGCTCTCCACCAGATTGCGGTTATTCCTGAATAGTTCACTATATACCTGTTCCGACATTATCGCACAGAATCCTCATATTCCTTAATTACCCAATCATAGCCTCGCTGCTCAAGTTCAAGAGCCAGTTCCGGTCCCGCAGTCTTTATGATACGGCCGTTATACAGGACATGTACAATATCCGGCTTGATATAATCCAACAGCCTCTGGTAATGGGTAATCACAATTACAGATGTATCCTCATTCTTCAAGCGGTTCACGCCCTCTGCCACAACCCGCAAGGCATCAATGTCAAGTCCTGAATCCGTCTCATCAAGTATGGCCAACGACGGTTCTATAAGTGCCATCTGGAATATTTCATTACGTTTCTTTTCACCTCCGCTGAATCCCTCGTTGACAGAACGGTTCATGAAATTCGCATTCAATCCCACAAGTTCCCTCTTCTGTTTCATCAGCTTCAGGAAATCAGCGGCAGATATCGGTTCAAGCCCATTACCTGCACGTTTGGCATTGACCGCAGCTCTCATAAAATTTGTCATACTGACACCTGGTATCTCAACCGGATACTGGAACGACAGGAACAGCCCCTCATGTGCACGCTGTTCCGGAGTCATTTCCAGCAGATTCTTTCCCTTGAAAGACACATTACCTTCCGTGACCAGATAATCCGGATGTCCCACAAGCACATTGCTCATAGTACTCTTGCCGGAGCCGTTAGGTCCCATAATAGCGTGTACCTCACCTGCCTTGACTTCCAGATTGATACCCTTCAATATTTCCTTGCCGCTTATGCCGGCATGCAGATTCTCTATCTTAAGCATAACTTTATCCCGTTGTATTCTCAAGCGATACCGACAGCAGACGCTGTGCCTCGACAGCGAACTCCATCGGCAGTTTATTCAGCACCTCCTTAGCATATCCATTAACTATCAGTCCAATAGCCTCTTCCGCAGGAATACCGCGCTGCTGACAGTAGAAGAGCTGGTCTTCCGAAATCTTGGATGTAGTTGCCTCATGCTCCACAATCGCACTGTCATTATGGATATCCATATAAGGAAAAGTATGCGCCCCGCATTCACTGCCAAGTAAAAGCGAATCACACTGGCTGTAATTTCTGGCACCTTCCGCCCCTTCCGTCACACGTACAAGTCCGCGATATGAATTCTGGCTATGTCCCGCCGAAATACCCTTACTGATAATGGTACTCTTCGTATTCTTACCAAGATGTATCATCTTTGTACCGGTATCTGCCTGCTGCCAGTTATTCGTCAGCGCGACTGAATAGAACTCACCCTGACTTCCGTCACCGCGCAGCACACAGCTCGGGTACTTCCAGGTAATGGCAGAGCCTGTCTCCACCTGAGTCCACGACAATTTACTGTTCACTCCCCGCAAATCACCGCGTTTCGTAACAAAATTATATACCCCGCCACGGCCGTTCTCATCACCGGGATACCAGTTCTGCACAGTGCTGTACTTCACTTCCGCCCTGTCCAGAACGATAATCTCGACAATAGCCGCATGGAGCTGGTTCTCATCACGCATAGGTGCAGTACAACCCTCCAGATAGGACACATAACTGTCATCGTCCGCCACTATAAGCGTCCTCTCGAACTGACCTGTACCGGATGCATTTATACGGAAATATGTCGATAACTCCATCGGGCATCGCACACCTTTCGGAATATACACAAAAGACCCGTCGCTGAATACAGCACTATTCAGAGCCGCATAAAAATTATCCCTGTAATTAACCACAGACCCCAGATACCGGCGTACCAGATCCGGATACAGTCTGACGGCCTCACCGATTGGACAGAATATTATTCCTTTCTCTTCCAGATTCTTTTTGAATGTGGTCTTCACGGACACAGAGTCCATAACCGCATCTACAGCCATTCCGCCACTCAGAGCAAGACGTTCCTCAAGCGGAACACCTAACTTGTCGAAAGTCTTCATCAGCTGCGGATCAATCTCATCCACCGAACCCGGGCCTTTTTTCCTGACCGCAGGGGCGGCATAATACGATATTGACTGGAAATCAATTGTCGGGATATTCAGGTGTGCCCAAGACGGCAATTTCATTTCTAGCCAATGACGGTACGCTTTCAGACGGAACTCAAGCAACCACTCAGGTTCATTCTTTCTGGCTGATATCATACGGACAGTCTGCTCGTTGAGACCTCGTTCCAGAACATCCGTCTGTATATCAGTCGTAAATCCGTAGCGGTATTTTTCCTGTGATATCTGTCTTACTATAGTATTGTCATCAAACTTTTCCATTCAATCCCTATCCTTCAGCATCTGGCCAACATTATCGGAGCAACTCATCACCTTTTCCCACGTCCAACGAAGACAGACATCTGAAGCCTTCCGTACAGGCTCATACAGGACTGACTTATGTTCCCCGTCCTTTGTAATGCATTTTTCCGACAGACCCGTATATTCCATCAGCTGTATGAACAGACCCATGAAGATGAAATACTTCAACAGTCCGAACATTCCGCCTGCCAATCTGTCAAAGAATCCGAGTCTGACAACCTTGACCAGTTTTGACAGCAGTTCTCCCACAAGCATACAGGCCACAGGGACAATGAGCAATATTGCCACAAAAGCTATGACAGAAGCCGCCCTCTCAGACATACGGAATGAGTCCAGTATAAAGACCGATACAGGCTTGCAGAAAAGCGTTCCCAACACAAGACCCGCAATCAGGCCTCCAAGAGCAAAAGCCTGCCGGGTTACGCCCTTATAAAATCCGGTAAACAACCCAACCGCCAGAACCAACAGAATAACGAAGTCTATGGCGGTCAGGCCTGACAGTATCTCCAGTGTCATGATAACGTCTGTTTAACCTCCACCTCAACAAATGTCTCAATCATATCGCCGGCCTTCAGATCATTGAAGCCTACCAGACTGATACCACACTCCATATTTGTGGCAACTTCCTTGACATCATCCTTAAAACGCTTCAACGCAAGTATATCACCAGTATGTATTACAATACCGTCACGTATAAGACGAGCCTTGTCGCTACGCTTGACCTTTCCCTCACGCACACGTCCGCCGGCAACCATTCCGACCTTCGATATATGGAACACCTCCATAACCTCAATGGTCGATGTCACCTCTTCCTTAACCTTAGGAGCAAGCAGACCCTCCATAGCAGCCTTAACCTCGTCTATAGCATCATATATGATAGAATACATACGGATATCAACATCGTGCTGCTCGGCAAGTTTCTTGGCAGCCCCCGAAGGACGCACGTCAAATCCTATGATAATGGCATTCGATGCTGCAGCAAGACTTACATCACTTTCCGATATGGCACCCACGGCCTTATGTATTACATTAACCTGAACCTGTGGAGTGGAAAGTTTGATGAGAGAATCACCCAAAGCTTCAACAGAACCATCCACATCACCCTTTACAATAAGGTTCAGCTCGTGGAAGTCTCCAAGAGATATACGACGTCCTATCTCGTCAAGAGTCAGAGTTGTGGATGTCCTGATACCCTGCTCACGCTGCAACTGCTCACGCTTGCCGGTAATCTCACGGGCCTCACGCTCAGATTCAACGACATTGAAAGTAACACCTGCTGCAGGTGCGCCGTTCAAGCCGAGTATAAGCGCAGGCTCGGAAGGTCTGGCATTCTTAAGCTTCTGGTTACGCTCATTGAACATAGCCTTAACCTTACCCCAGAAGGTGCCCGCTATCACTATATCGCCGACCTTCAGTGTTCCGTTTGAAACAAGTACCGTTGCCACATAGCCGCGGCCCTTATCCAGAGAAGATTCAATAATGGTACCGGTAGCATTTCTGTTAGGATTTGCCTTCAAGTCAAGCATCTCCGCCTCAAGGAGAACCTTCTCCATCAGTTCGGGAACGCCCAATCCCTTCTTGGCCGATATATCCTGGGACTGGTACTTGCCACCCCAATCCTCCACCAGATAATTCATCTGTGCCAATTCCTGCTTGATCTTCTCCGCATCGGCAGCAGGCTTGTCAATTTTATTGATTGCAAACACCATAGGAACATTGGCCGCAGTGGCATGGGCTATAGCCTCCTTTGTCTGAGGCATTACGCTGTCATCGGCTGCCACAATGATAATGGCAATATCCGTCACCTGAGCTCCACGGGCACGCATAGCTGTAAATGCCTCGTGACCCGGAGTATCCAGGAACGTTATATGACGGCCATCCTCAAGAGCTACATTGTACGCACCGATATGCTGTGTAATACCACCGGCCTCACCGGCAATCACATTTGATTTACGGATATAGTCCAGCAATGAGGTCTTACCGTGATCAACGTGTCCCATAACAGTGACAATCGGTGCGCGAGGCTCAAGTTCTTCCTCCGTATCCTCATGTTCCGTTATTGACTGGGCAACCTCGGCACTTACATACTCAGTCTGGAAGCCGTACTCGTCAGCCACAATATTGATTGTTTCAGCATCAAGACGCTGGTTTATGGACACCATCATACCGACACTCATACAGGTTGATATAACCTGCGTGACCGGGATATTCATCATCGTAGCCAACTCATTGGCCGTTACGAATTCCGTGAGCTTGAGTACGCGGCTCGACTGCATCTCCATCTCCTCCATTTCCTGCTGACGGGTAAGAGCAGCCTCACGTTTCTCTTTTCTGTATTTGGAGGACTTTGTCTTACCCTTGGAGAACTGGGAATACGTATCCTTTATCTGCCTGTTGACATCATCATTGCTGAAATCATTCCTGTCATTCTTCGAATGTCTGAAATCCTTGGAATTACGTCCCTGCCCACCTGACTTCTGGCCGTTTTTCTGATTCCTATCAAAAGGTTTCTGAGAGTGATCACCCTGCGCATTATAACCATCGGTCTTGCTTATATCGACCTTCTCACCACCAATTCTGACACGGGTCTTCTTACGTTTGGAATCGCCCGAGGCATTCGTATTATCCTGCGGAGTTCGCCCCTGGGCATCCTTGGGCAAAGAATCCCTATATTGCAGACGCTGCTGCTGACGTTGCAGTTCTTTAGCATCACGCTCTTTCTTCTTTTCCTCCTTGCTCTTCTTCTTAGGGCGCGTAGACTGATTGATGGCATTTAAATCAATCTTACCGACCGTCTTCAATTTCAATCCTGCATCTGAATGATCCAGTTTGAACACTTCCTGCTTATCCGGTTCTCCGGCAGAATCCTCCTTACTATCTTCCGGCTCCACTTCCGGCAAATCCCGTGATTCAGATATTTCAGGTTCGAAAGTCTCCTGAACTTCAGCAACTTCTTGCTGGACAGCACTCTCTGTTTCTGCCGCCACAGACTCAGTTTCCTTCCTTTCATTCGCAGGCTCTTCTGCAACCGTTTCCTTTTCAGCAACAGCTGCGACAGCATCTGTATTCCCGGCATCTTCTGATTTTTCAGACTTGCGTTTACGTTTCGTACCGACAGCATCAAGATTGATTCTGCCTACAGTCTTGATATTGATAGCGGGTTCTGTCTCCGATTCCACAACAGACGCAATGTTTTCCGGCTGACGTATCTCCGGGTCAACCTTGATATTCTCCACAACAACCGGGTTCTCCGCTATTCTGGCACTGGCAGTTTCCGTTTTGGATGCAGCATCCTCCTTCTGCAATGAATCCGAATCGTCACTGCCGGAGCGCATACGACGTTCCTGAAGGAATTTCGTCGCCTCGTCTTTCAATGACTTGTCACTGCTGAATCCCTCAATAAGCATATTGTACTGCTCATCCGTCAACTTCTGATTAAGGTCCTCAGTTATATCCTGAAAACCTTTTTTATGAAGGAAATCCACCAACGTAGATGTTCCCACGTTCAACTCTCTCGAAACTTTTCCTATTCTTATTGCCATCAGATATAAATACTGTTTCTTTTACTTTATGATGAATTTCGCAAACTCAGGTTCATCTGCAAATTCCGAAGCCAGAATTGAGAGAACGGAATCAACCTGTTCCTCCTCAAGATCTGCACTTTCCACCAACATATCGCGGGATGCGCGAAGAACAGCTTTCGCCGTGTCAAGTCCGACAGACTGCAAGGCATCAATAACCCAATCCTCTATATCCCCACGGAAGTCCTCCAAATATACATCCTCTTCCGAAGCCTCATTTTCCAGTTCACGATATACATCTATGGTATATCCCGTAAGCATACTGGCAAGCTTGATGTTCATACCGCTCTTACCTATCGCAAGAGATACCTGATCCTGCTTCAGATAAACGTCTGCACGATTATTGGCATCGTCCATCTTCAACTCAGACACCTTTGCCGGTCCAAGGGCACGACGTATAAACAGATCCATATTCGGTGTATAGTTGATGACATCAATATTCTCATTTCTCAATTCACGCACTATACCGTGAATTCTGGCACCCTTGACACCGACACATGCGCCTACCGGATCAATTCTGTCATCGTATGACTCCACTGCAATCTTGGCTCTCTCGCCCGGAATACGCGCAATCTTCTTGATTGTAATCAATCCGTCATTTATCTCAGGAACCTCCTGCTCAAACAGACGCTGCAGGAACACATTTGACGTACGGCTGAGGATAATCTTCGGGTTGTTGACATTATCCACATGATCCACCACAGCACGTACAGTCTCACCTTTACGGAAGAAATCACCGGGAATCTGCTCTGTCTTCGGCAACAGCAATTCATTTCCTTCCTCGTCAAGCAGCAGTATCTCTTTCTTCCATATCTGATAGACATCTGCAGTTATGACAGTGCCCACTTTCTCCAAATACTTATTGTAAAGACTATCCTTCTCCAGTTCCAAGATTTTAGATGCAAGCGTCTGCCTCAGATTCAATATTGCCCTACGGCCGAACTTCGAGAAATCCACAGCCTCTGTAACCTCCTCGCCTTCCTCAAAATCCTCATCAATCAGAGTTGCCTCCGACATTGATATCTGGGTATTGGAATCGGTCAGGTCTTTGTCAGCCACCACGACACGTGTACGTTGGATTTCGCAATCCCCTTTATCCGGATTGACAATTACAGAGTAATTCTCGTCCGTTCCGAACATCTTTGAAATAACACTGCGGAAGCTCTCCTCCAGAACACTGACCAATGTCATACGGTCAATGTTCTTCAGCTCCTTAAACTCTTGAAAGGTATCGACCAATGTGATCGACTCAGCAGACTTAGCCATCTTACTTTAAACTGATTATGTATTTTGTATAATTTATCTCATCATAACCGAAGGTCATATCAACATCAACCATAACCGGACGTTTCTTGCCTTCAATACTCTTTTTCTGTTTTGTTCCTATTACGAAACATTTTTCGTCAGCACTCTTGAGAACACCCTTGATTTTCGATCCCTCCTTAGGCAGTACCTCAACCTCCTGACCCACATGATTCAGATACTGTTGAAAGACCTTGAATGGCTGACCTATACCGGCAGATCCGACCTCAAGTTCATAATCCTCAACATCTCTGTCCAAAGACGACTCAATGAATTTACTCAATTCCACACAGTCATCTATCCACACTCCGTCCGGGTGGTCTATCTCTACAACTATCCTATTATCACGGCTGACGTTGACATCAACCAAAAAATAATTCTCTTTGCCATCAAGCCATTGACTGACCAGATTTGATACAATTGTTTTCTCGATCATATAATTAATGCAACAGGACAATCCGGTTTATAGAAATAAGAGAGAGGCCTCACAGCCCCTCTCCAATCACCTTTGCAATGCAAATATACACACAGAATACGTTATATCCAAATTTTCGGTATATTTTGTACTATAACGCAGATTTATTTCTTAACCTTATACTTATTCTCAAGACACTCCAGCATCTGAGCCGCATAGCGACGTCCGAGTTCCCTGCTGCCCGCAACATTAAAGTGCAGATGGTCAAATCCGCACGCACATCCGTCGGATGATACAAATTTAGCCTGCGGAAGGACTTCCGGCAACTTGGCTACGACCTCGTTATGACTGGCACATACACCACCCTGATCTGCAGCTACGACACCTCCGGCAAGCAATGGAACAGAACCCGGCTTCAAGTTCAGGTCTGCAAGAATATCATTGTATATCTTCCTAACATTCTCAGGCCACTGTGGATCACCTGTATTTGTCTCACCCTGATGGAGCAGAATGCCCTTGATAACGCCATCCTCCTGAGCCTTCTTGCAAAGTTCTATCAGACGTCCGTAAGGATTGCCGCCATACTCATTCACGATATTCTTCATCCATCCTGCCTGCCCCGGGATATAAGCTTCATACTTGTCCTTATCGAAAAGGTCTATCGAGCAACCGGCAACAGCCACCATAACGATACCTATGCGAACCTTGTCCTTAGTCTCTTCCACCATCGTGCGACCGAAATAGTCAACCGGAGTCAGACCGGTATTACATCTTGCCAAAGGCGGAACAGCAACGCGCCATTCGCCCATTTTCCCACTCGGACAATCCACAGCATTCATTGTGAGGAATCTGGGGCTTACATTCTCCAAATCCACCTGCTCAGGTCTTGGATTCCCCTCCATGTTTGACTGACCGAAACAAATGTAGATGTGAAAATTAGGATCCGGTTTTGCACCCATAGACAAAGAGACAGACAACATACCTGCCATCAATAACAACTTTATACTTTTCATAAAAAACAATTTAATTTGATGCAAGTTTCGCAATTATATTCGGATAAAACAAGAATCAGCCGGCAATTTATTGTTATAAGAGTCATTCTGAGAATCTGTTTTGAAATGTTCTATTAAAAATTTTATGAAGGATTTACGAATGAAAATCCGCTTGTTTGAAGGAGTGATGGGGTTCCATCATGACTGAAAAGAAACGGACTTTTCAACCGGAAAGACATTATAAAAGATTAATTGGAACATTTCAAAACAGATTCTGAGTACATTTGTGAAAAATCATCACATAATGTCTAAATTATCAACTAAATCAAATCACGGTTTCCTACTTGGCTCCTTCGTATTGATGATTATGCTTTTTCTGACCATTTTCATATTTCTGATGTGGGCATTCAAGGCATTCGACAAGCAGGAAAAAATCACAGAATACCGGGAGTGTTACGAAATAGTATTGGAGAAAAGTACCCTAAACAAGCCTATGACCCTGTTTATCAATGACAGCCTGATATATTCCGGAACACCTGTCGCCACAACAATTCTCCGCATTAACCGTTTTGCCGAGGAAAGCACTATTTTGGCTGTTGATGATGAAAGCAGCCAAGTATCGCTGATTGCTCTCCCAAAAGAAAGCTCCCAAATAAATCTGCACCGCAACGGTACGGAATTCACATCCGGCCACAAGTAAAGAAACAAAAAAGATAGGTATCGGTACAATCTTTATTAATATCATCAATTGGGCTGTGAAAAAATTTTCTCAATTCTATATACTGTTCTTTATCAATTTCCTCTATTCCTTTGTGCAAGTTTCGGCGCAAAGGAATATTGAATTTGACTATTGGACCAAACGCTCGGAGAAAACTAATCCCAGTGGCAAGTGCCAACTATTATCTGTAGAAATAACCGATAACGGAGATGCATATAAACACAGTGATTATCATTACGATGAGAACGGACAGCTGATGTCAGGTTCTTCTGTCCGATATAATTCCGATCATACATTAGAGGATAGCACTTTCTATGATTATTTTCAAATAGGATCAGATTCTGTTGTCCTGTCGCGCAGTTACAGCACGCACTATTCCGACACGATGAAAGTGGTCAGGAAATTCGGGCAACAAGGACTGAAGGAGCAGTTAACCTATTATCTGGACGGGAACATCTGGTATATGCATAATCATGTTGTCTATGATGATATGGGGCATATTATCATGGACAGTATCTTTTACGGACCAGGGCCCAGCGCAATTGAAGCAAAACAATATTTCTTTGATGATAAACGATACTATGGCTCGACGGTTATCCGTTATGATTCCATTATCGGGAAGCTGCCAAACAGATACTGTTCAGAAAAGAAAGAGATTGAATACCAGAATAAAAGGCGTTTAGCCATCGGAACAATATACGCTTATGATTCCGCCTGTGATTCACTGACTCTTTATGCAACGGCCACATATAAACTGGGAAGGAACAACAGGATACTCAAACTTACATCCAATTATTCAAGTTACGGCACCATATACAAATTCAGGTATGACCTGCACGGCTACTTAAAAAAACTTATGAAATATCGTGTTACCGAAGACAAGGATATTTACAGGCAACAGATGACAAAATATCGCTATCGACATGGGTTTGTAACACGGGAAGCAACATTGATATTCAAATTGAACAGATATGAGTATGTCAAAACCAAATATGATTTCAAGAATAGGATTCCATTGAAACGTCATAAAACATATTCAGATCAGTACAATCTTACGACAAAATTGTTGGGCAGACCAATCGGTCATGTAGATGGGACTATTAGAAATGATATAGTGACAACTTGGAACTATCAGATAATTCAATAGTGAAACAGTCACTTACATCCCTGAGTGTGCGCACCCTAAGCCATAAAGTTCCGTCAGTCAGGCATTCCGCGCAGGCACGAGTCCACCCGAGAGTG
>JAKSIX010000045.1 GCA_024398595.1 Bacteroidaceae bacterium
GACTGTCAATGGAGGAGATTGCCAAGTCCTTGAAAATGAGCATGCAGCAACTGAAAGATTTATTGGATAAATAGGCATTGTGAATCCTGGATTCACTATAATATATTTTACCACTCAATTGTGTTATTTCTTTATGAAGGCAAAGTGTCCGGGCACATCGCCAGTCATCACTGACCATTTCAGTTTCCCTTCACGGCTGTAGCAGAACAGCGTGCCTGGAGTCATAAAGTCCTTTGCATCAGCAATGTATACATCGCCACTATGTTTATTCACGGTGATACCATAGGGATAGATTATCTGGGATTCTGTACTGTCGGTGATGAAATTCCTGGTCACAATCTCCCTGCGTCCGATGTCATATATGGCATACGACACCACAGTCTGATAAGTCTCATAACTGAACTCCGTGCTATAGACATAGAGCGAGTCACCGGCCAATGCCATATCGGCACAAGGCAGGTCAGCTATGTGCATTATCACATTATCAGTCTGAACGTCAATGACATATACCGACGAAGGAATGCCGTAATAGTCGCCACGGCTGCTCACGAAAATCAGTCCACGCTCATAGTCAGCCTCCATACGGTGCAAATTGACATCAACATCGATTGTCTTCTCTACCTCGAATGTCGTAAGATCAATCACGCTTACAGTGCTGTCATAATCGGGTGCGCAGTAACCGCCGGAATTGGCCACATAGAGTTTGCTTCCATACACGGCCATCTCCTCGGGCTGATACCCTACCTCACACGTCTTGACAACCAACAGACTTGCCGTATCTATCTCGGCCACGAATCCTTTGCGGTACTCCGTATCGCCATAAGCGGCACCGGCATAGCTGGACACATATACGCGTCCTCCGCAGAAAGCCAGATTACGGCCATTGGGAATGCTTATCTGGGTGATATGCCGGAAGGTGAATGCATCCATAACCTCAACCAGATTGCTCTGGTTCACGACTACATATATCTTTCCGCCATACACGCCTATGTCATTGCCACCGTCGCCGAGTGCAAGCACGACATCGGGATTACAATCGCCGTATATATTCCGGTTGTATGTTCCGGATGTATAGTCGTAACAGTCAATGGTACACTTGTTTGAACCCATATTTCCCTCGTTCAGCAAGAGCAGTCCCCTGTATGTCTCCGAAACATCTCCAATCGCAGTCAGGGATGCTCCCGGATACCAGTTCTCATCGCGGCACGATGTCAGAACCACCAACGCCGCCAGTAATATGATTGTATATTTATTTTTCATTTCCGTACATTTCAAAACAGATTCTTAAAACAGTTTCTTAATAAATCACAGCAAAACCTCCAGACGTATCTTGAAATTGGTGCCAGGCATAGGATAGCACCTGATCACCTCATACTGTTGGTTAAACAGATTATTCACTTCAAGCGACACCCTCATACCGCAGTCGCGCATATCAATAAGCCGTGACAGACTGAGGTCGTGAGTGTACCAGGGCTGCTCATAATTCTCCGGGATGTTGGCCACGGAAATGTATCTTTCGCCCGTGTAGATGAAACTGTAGTTCCAGCTCCACTTGCGCCATTCGCCCGAATAGATTACCGAGCCACTGTGCTTCGGGATATACGGTATCTGACCACCATACCACTGGCTGCTACTATCCGTACGGTCCTGTGCGCTCTGGTAAGTATAGTTCAGGCGCAGTCCGTGACCGATCTTCCCTACCCTCCAGTTGCTCTGCAGGGCGGCATCCACGCCGAATATCCTCACGTGCCCGATGTTCATCATAGTCCACCGGAACTGATTGCTGGCAGGCATTGCCACAATCTTGTCATCGACCTGATTGTAATACGCATCGGCCTGAATTTCAATGCGCCGCAGCAGACCGCCGTCGCGCGACAAAGCCCAGGTGGTGCCGATATCGTACTGGGTGGTATATTCCGGATTCAGAGGCTTCGCACCGACTATCGTGTAATAGATGTCATTCAGCGTAGGCACACGGAACACAGTCTTGTAGAATGCCCTCAGATTCCAGTCCGTACTCTCGAACGGCCGCCAGGAAATAACAACAGTAGGTGTCACCTTGTTCTTGGTGCCTTCCACGCATCCTTTATCGGCCTTGTCATCAACGTATGTGAAGAGAGCCGATGCCTGTCCCTTCAGCCGGTTCCACTCGAAGGCCGTAGATGCCGCCACAAGAGAGGTATAGCGTACTGGCTTCGAGAAGTCCGATATATTCCCGTCAAGGAAATTCATCTGGAAGTCAGTCGAGAGGGAGGCGCTCCACCAGGGCTTTATGGCAAACAACTGTACCGCTGATGCATACGCCTCCTGCTGACGATAGATGTTATCCACTGCCATAGTGCTGACATCTAACTGCGGATCGGACTTGTAATGCAGATAATCGTAAGCATATTTCAACTGGGCCTGCAGGCTGTACCAGTCAGTCACACTGCGCTGCCAGCTACCCTGGGCAAACAGATCAGTGTCCCACTGACGGTCCTTATTGGCGAACTTGCCCGGAATCTCACGCACCACCGCACCCGGATAGCCCCGTTCCGAATTGTAGAAATAGACTTTCGCAGACCATATATCCTTCATAGTATTGCCGTAAAGTCCGGCCTCCACGCGCCAGGCGCGAACATCGCCGTTAGTGCGCGTCATAGTGGTATCGTAACCTCCGGCACGTTTCAGACGGAAGTCGTACTCGCCCGATGTGGTCACATACTCCGCGCTTACGCTGCTACTCAGATGCTCACCAAGCCTCTGTTCCCACAGTACAGACGGATTCCAGGTGTTGAACGAACCGTACTTCAGACCGACATTGACATTGTACGGCTTCACAGTCTCGCTGAAATCGTCGCCATACTCCACGTCAAAAACCGGCCTGCGGCTCTGCAGATAAATGGTGCTTGCACTGGCGTAAGCCTTGGCCGGCTGGAAGATGGAGCTTTTCTGACCATTGTACATAGTCACGCTCTCCATATTCTCCAGCGAGTAACGGCCCAGATCAATGGTGCCGTTCTGCGCATTGCCCAGCTGAATGCCATCGTAGAACACACCCACGTGCTCACTGCCCATACTGCGCACATTCACGGTCTTCAGTCCGCCAATGCCTCCGTAGTCCTTTATCTGGATACCGCTGAAATAGCGCAAGGCATCGGCCACCGAATACGCAGACAGCCGCCTGAGCTGTGCTCCACCCAATTCCTGCGCCGGAATCGTCACCTTGTCGATACGCGACGCAGCCACCTCAACCTCATCCAAGTCACGCGACAGGGAATCAGTCAGAATCTCTCCCGACATCGGTACAGCCTGCCATACCGACGTCACTATAATGCATAATATTTTTGTAAAACGTCCCATAACTCTTATCCCGTACACCTGCAGGGCAAGTTAATCAAACGCTTTATGGTTGGTCTTCTGACTTATCCCGTTCTTTCGCGCCTTCCCAACCCAAAAGGTCAGTGGCAAGGATTGCTGAGAACTGAAAGGGAATTACAGCAGCAGGTACTGTCCGGGATTCCCACCCGATTCCGATTTACTCATCACCGGCACACGGCCGGATCCGAAACCATAAGCGACGGTAAAAATACAAAAGTCCGGCATTACATCACAAATGTATGCCGGACTTTTTTTCAACAGTTCAAGGACTGTGCCTATTCTGCTATTTATTCTTTTTTTTGGACTTTACTTCCTCTTCCACCTCTGCACCAGGTATTGAGAAGTCAAATCCGAAGACGTGCTGCTTGAAGATTTCACTGGACAGGCCGTTCTTCCAGAAGAAGACATACTCTCCCGGCACCAGATCCTCATTGAATATAATGTCGAATGTATTGTTGTTCACCTCCTCTATCTGGAAATCGACCACTACACGTTTTTTCGCATTTGATGAGGAAAAGCCAGCTACAGAATATGAAGCCTCCGACGGGAATACGCGACGGTTTTTCTTCTGCTTCATGATGACCAGCTGGAACTCATTGGGGCTCATTATCTGATTCATGATACCGTAATACCAGTTATCAGCCTCTTTAGCAAACTGATCCGGTGACTGTTTCGGCAAATAGAAACGGAATACTGGACGTGTAGTGTTCACCACATTCTTGGAGGTAGTCCCCATAATGGTAAGCTTCTGTACGTCTTTTCCTGTCGATGCAAGCAGTACGGTTCCCGCGCCAATTGCCGCACCTGCCCCCGGAGACGGCAGATTGCCTGAAATTCCGGCTGCGATGGCTGCACCTGCAAGAGCCGCACCTGCTACAGTGCCCATATTGAAACTGTTTTCCTCCTGCTCAAACTGTGAGCGGTATATCTTCATGGGCTTACTGTCCTCGGTATTGTACCAGTAAACGCCCTCCATGCCAAAATCAGTCTTTGAGATTTTCTGCAGATACTGGATAAGGTCGGAACTCGCACCGGCCTCCTTCAACTCACGCATATAGGCCACAGAAAAAGTGACGTTCCTGTTGGACGAAGTTTCCAACAGTCCGATAATGTCACTGCTGGAAAAACCATCATTCAGCAGTTCAATCACAGTCTCATTGGTAATGTCTTCATTCTGTGCTGAGACATTTGGAAATGATGCCAACACAATACACATCAGACATAGAATCCTTTTCATAATTACTTAAATATAAAATATAAACTTTATTTCCTTTCGACTGCAAATGCAGCCTCAATCGGATGATGGTCGGACAATTGTTTACCGTCTTCGTCCGTAAAGTCGAGCACATTCGATACCGACTCCAATCTCAATTTTATTGGGGCATTTTTACGGTTCACATAGATAATCTTGTCAAGCATCTCAGACTTCTCCGTTACATCCATATGATCATCATCAGCACTTTCTTGCCCACAGGCCGGATATACATTGCCATTATTCTTCTCAACCCAAGCATCTCCAGCCACCAAGTCATCGGCAGCATTAAGGCGGTCAATAAAAAGTTCCTTCAACCTGTCACGCTTATAAAGGCAATTGAAATCGCCCATAATGACAAGCGGATTATCCGTAACAATCTCTTTGGCAATAAAATCATACAACTGACCGAATGCAGCCTCACGCGCCTTGATATCTTCTTTATACATACCGGCATCAGCATGAAGTACAATGAAATCGACCGTCGCCTGTTCATCAAGACTGACCTGATAATAACGGAAGCCTTTCATTGTAAGACTGTCCTGAGAATTGGTAAGATATCCATAGACAGCCTCAGGAATCCAAGGACGAATTACCTCGCCGCTTACCTTGTATTGACTTTTTGCGCCGAATTCCAGTCCGTCTATATCAAACAGTCTCTTATTCAACAGCACTTTTTGGAAAATATCTCCGAGTTCTCCTTCAAACCGGCCCATATATCGGCCCATAGAATATCCGTCAAGAGAATTCCAAATTTCATCGTGATAATTGAAATCCTCATTAAGCCCGAACACATCCCAGTTTTTTTCTCTGATTTTCTTTCCAATCCGTCTTGATCCCTCCGCACCGGGGCCACCAGGATTGACAATCATATTATTATCCTCATCAATTTCTATCGGAAACGAAGGAACCAGCTCTTTTATCAAATTCCCATAATCGCCCAACGGAATCGATACAGGAAGTCCGTCCACATTCATTGTAGCCACGCAGATTCTGTCAACCTGTAGCCTATGTTCATTGCCATTCGAGCAACAGACGAAAAGCAACTCCGGAATGGCAAGAACAATCACATATAAAAGACTTCTGATGTTCATGACAGAATGTTTGTTATTGTCAACAATGCCACAAAGATACAAAACAATCAATGTCTCACAACATCAGTGACGGAGAATCTATAATAAAAGTCTGGATCCGTTACCCTTATCTGGAACGTACGCCGTCCGCTATTCCGGCACAGTTTGTTCAGAGCCTCGTCGAACGAGCGGCAATCAAAATGCAGGACACCGGTCATACGCACAGCCGGAACCTTGTCCTGCGACAGTTCTCTCTTGATGGAGAATGCACCCCATTTTCCGTCAATGCGCTGAGCAATGATGTACGATGAGCGGTAATGCGGGAAACGCGATATCAAGAACACACAGTTCCTGTAATCAAAGCAGGCCCTGTCCGAGCGCATCAGTATCTGTCCGTTCCTGCTGCTATACAATGGCAGTAATGCCTTTGCTCCATAATCGTCTGTCAATACGGCCAAGTCCGCCACATTACCATCACCGGTTGGACTTAGTGACAAAGAGAACAGTCTGTGAACCGGCATCTGTATCAGGCTTTCCGTGTCAATTCCGGCATCGCTGTATGAATCACCGGCCGCATTCCACCAGGTACGGTGATCCTCCGGCTCAAAACAGGCGGTAATCCCATCATTCAGCAATTCGGGACGCACCACATCCTCAGCCTTTCCGCAGAACGGTATGCCGTCCGCATACTCTACAGCCAGCCGGACTGACTCGCGGAGAATGTAATGAAGCAGAACTGCCACAGTTTCTGAATCAGGTGAGCTTGGTTCCGCATTTTTCGCCACGGCACGGTATCTGATATTGTCAAGGGCAGTCTTCTCATCGGCAGAAAGAGTAATTTCAGACAATCCGGGTATGGATGCCGCCGATTTTGTAAAGCCATACATAAGGCAGAGCATTGCCACACTCTCCTCCGTTACGGACAATTCCGGACGGTTTTCAAGAATCCGTTTCAGTTCCCGTCTGGCCAGCCACGACACCCAAAGCGTATGATTCACAAGTCCGCCACGTCCTGTATCGTGCCCGTCGGAACACGCCTCATCCAGGAAACCGGATTCTATGAGTCCGGACATCAGACTGTCCGTTCCCCTACGCTTTGTAGCGCGAAGTTCACTCTCTACTACCTCCCTGATTTCCATCTTACATCTGTGATAAGTTTCTGTCTGCCGTCAAAGGCTATCCTGCGGTTCTTCTCCTTGATATTGACCGGAACAACTTTTCTGATATCCTGCGATGAGAAACCGAGCTTGAACAGATAAGTTCCGCCCTCTACCAGCCAATACGCATCCTTGCCGGGTGTGCCGGACGGCATCACGCAGCTTGCTATCTGATCGGCGCATACATTGAACGTCACCCGCGCAGTCTCGCCCTTAGCTACTCCTCCCCGTACGAAGCCCTTCAGCTGTATAGGTTTGATGTCCTGAGGATTGATGCTGTCCGGCGACACATACAGCTGCAAAACTGTCTCACCATCCATATCGCCTGTATTCCTGACATCGCATACAATCTCTATGTCATTACCATTCATGGAAGCACTGCATGATGCAATATCAAACGTCGTATAGGACAGACCGTAACCGAAAGGATATGCCACATAATCGCTGTTCGCGCCATTCGTATAACTGAACTGGCCGTCAATAGCATAATTCGGATATGTTATGGCAAGTCTGCCCGATGGATTCACATTGCCTAAAAGGATGTCAGCCACAGCGTGACCGCCTTCCTCGCCCGGATACCAGGCCTGAACAATTGCCGCACAACCGTCGGCAATGTCGCTCACCGACTGCGGCCGTCCGCCGAATATCACCAGCACCACAGGCTTCCCTGTAGCTATCAGAGCCGACACGAATTCCTGCTGCTGACCGGGCAGACGTATGCCTGTACGCTCACGGCCCTCACCGCATAGAGCAGGGTTCTCACCCATCGCTGCGATTATGACATCACATCCGGATGCCATCGCCACAGCCTTATCCCAGTCGGTCGTTTCATTCTTCGGAATCAGTCCGGTAGTGAGCGACTTGATTCTGGGATCTCCTCCGAAATTCAATGTCAGTTCACCCGGCACACTCCACTCGCATCCGCGCGAATAGTACAGTTTGGCACCGTCAAGCCTGTCAACCAGCCCCTCACGCAGAGATACGATATGCGGACTCTCCGGATCCATCTCATTTCCGTGCCAGAAATAGCTCATCGACGGATATGTGTAATCACCGATCATCGCACAGAATGCGGCCGCGTTCGGGCCGACCAGTGCAATGCTTCCCTCCGTGCCTGAAAGAGGCAGCACGCCATCGTTCTTCAGCAGGACTATCGACTGTGTGGCAAGCATATACGACAGATATCTCATTTCATCCGAATCCAGATTGCCACGCTCGTGCATTCCGTAGCCCTCCTCAAAAAGACCGACATTGTATTTCATCGTCAGGGCACGCTTCACTGCATTCTCAAACGCCTGTTCACTGACCAGTCCCTTTTCCAGCAATTCCGGAAGATACTGATAGTTGTCGCCATTGCAGAACTCAAGGTCATTGCCGGTATTCAGTGCCAATGCCGCCGTCAGCCTCAGGCTATCCGGGTCGTTTCCCTTATATCCTATTGACAGATAGTCGCTTACAAATATGCCATCATATCCCAGTCCATCTCTGAGAATCACATTTATCAGGGTGTCGCTCGTGACAGCCTGCTCGCTGCGGAACTTGTCGTAGCACGTCATCACAGCCTTGCTGCCAGCCTAACGGATGCACACCTCGTGCGGAAGAAGTACCTCTTCCATAATCTCCTTCCACGACAATGTGCTGCCGCCTCCATATCCGAGAAAATGCTTTGTACACGCAGCCACGCCGTCATGCAGACCTTCACTCTGCAGCCCCTGCACGAAGGCCGACGCCATTGCAGCTGACAGATACCCATCCTCGCCGTACGACTCTTCGCCACGGCACCACGACGGGTTTCGGATTATGTCGGTCATCGGCGACAAAGCCATAGTGACACCTACAGAGCGCATCTGGATGGCAGTCAGTCCAGTCTTAAGACGGGCCATCTCAGGATTCCAGGAACACGCCAGACCTATCTGCTGCGGATAAATCGTTGCGCCCTTTGCCGTAAGTCCCGTTATACATTCCTCGTGTAGAATTGCAGGAATATGTGCCGAAGATTCGTTCACCAGATAATCCTGTATCTGCTTTGCAACCTCACGCAACCGGTCTGCATCAACGTCAAGATTGCTGGTAAACTGGCACACGTGGCCAATACCATACGGCATCTTCTCACGGCACAGTTCCAACGAGACCTCACCGTCAATCATTATCTCCTGTGGCTGGATGCTGTACAGCTGGGCGGCACGCTCATACACCGACATTGCATTGTAAAGGCTATCCACGAAAGCCCTTGACTCCGGTGTCTGGAACGGAAACACACCATTATTGCCTGTCTCTTGAGTTTTACCGCACCCTGTCAGAAGCACCAATGCCAAACAGACGGCAACACATACTGGAATTCTCTTCATAACCGATTGATTTGCTTTTCAGGCTGTGAAGTTAGTGAATCTTTTGTTACTCTGTCGCTGTGGCAGCAGTCAGAAATGCTTCGGGCGACACTACATCAATGCCCTGATACGGGAACTCCAGAAAATGTCTGTCCCGGGATACCAGCACACGGCAGCCACGGTCAATGGCGCAAGCCAGTTGCAGCGCATCTTCCGGGTCATCAAGAGCCATCATCGTGGCATTGTTCCATTGCGTACTGTTAACATCCAGAATCTCAAACAGTTCTGCAATAGAGTCCATCGTCAGTCGTCCTTCCAGCTTTCGCGACACATATAGGACATTTATGCCTGTCAGGACAGAAACGCACATTCTGTATTCAGCAGTCTGACCTATCTGGACAATTCGTGCAGCCAAGCCGTCGTGCATACGCCCTGTAAAGAAATCCAGGACTATATTAGTATCCAGAAAAACTTTCACCTGTTCCATATTCTGTCAAATTTATCATCATCCGAAACTGGTGTTCCGCCCAGCATACCGGCATACTTCCGGACTTTTCCTGTCGGTGTGGCAGATACTTTCACCTTCGGCAGACTCAAATATGAACCGATGTCTGTTCTGATCAGACCGTTCACATAATCATCGACACTCTTTCCGAGCGAATACGCCCTTCTGAGCACAGCTTCCTTCAATGAAGGTTCAATTGACAGCACAGCCGAAGACCCGGAATCCATGACCATTGACATACCGCTTTCAGATAGGTTGTATTCGGTTTTTGCATTCACTCCGGTAATGTTCACGCCCAATACCCGTGACAGTTCCGCAAGCGTATCGGATGTGAAATTATGTTTTCCGCTTAGCCATCTGGTCACGTAAGGAGGTGTCTTTCCCATCAATTTGGCCAACTGGCTACGACTGATACCCTTCTCCTCCATAGCCTGACTTATCTGTCGGGCTATGATTGATTTTCGCTGTGAGGCGTTTTCTATTTTCATGGTGCAAAGATAGTATTTTTATTATAATTAAAATTATGTTTTATGTAAAGTTTGGATTGAGCTGCTGGCGCGGCTCCACCGCTGCACGGGATTGAGCGGCTGGCGCTTCACCTACTACGAGGCCGTCGAGACCCTGCGCGGAGGACTCCAGACAAAGCAGGACTACCCGTTCCCGCCTCCAGAGTCCGTCACTGTCGATAACACCATGGTCAAGCGCAGCGAGATTTCCTACTGCATAGCCATGAACTATGACATCTTCCTGGACACCTACGACATAGACCTGCGCCGTGCCGCCACCGAGCCGGATCCGCGCGCCGCCGTCACTGCCGACGGCCTGCAGCAGCTCAACATGGAAGAGCCTTGAACCGAACCGTCACCGGATTGCAAAGCGATATGACCGATTGCGAATACTACTCTCCTTGTACCGGCGAATGTTACAAAAAGCCGGAGCATTGCCCCGGATGGACGAAATACGGCCGCTGCGACGGTGACTGCCCCTTGAAACCGGATATCGACGAAGAACTGCGACTTGACTATGATATATGGTACTGAATTTAAAAAGCACGGAGGTCATTTGCCCCCGTGCTCCTTGTATTCCCTCTGGTATTTTGCCTCTGAATTGAAAATAATCACTGAAAAATTTGGCAGTTGTTAGCAAAAGTGCTAACTTTGAAACGTTGATAAAGAACAGAGATATGAAACCGCTCAAAGTAATCGAAATCATCCGGATGCTCCAGAAGGACGGATGGTACATTGACCGACAGCGAGGCAGTCACCGACAGTTCCGGCATCCAACGAAGAAAGGTACGGTGACGGTCAACGGTAAGGAAAGCGTAACGCTGACACAGGAATTGCTCAACAGCATCTACAAGCAGGCAGGGTGGAAATGACACCCTGCACATGCAACCCTACATAACACAACCTATTAACAGAACAGATATGGAAAAGAGAGTTATAAGAGTCCTTATTTCGTGGTATCCCGGATCATTCGGAGCCGCCTCGGACGAAATACCCGGCTGCGTGGCAGCTGCAGAAAGACTGGATGATGTAATCGGGGAATTCGAGGAAGGAGTTCAGTTCCATTTGGAGGGGCTCGCATCAGACGAAGTTCCGGATTGTCTGAAGGGAGAATATCAGTTTGAATACGAATACACCACTCAGGCGCTCCTGCACCGCTATGACGGTATTCTTACACGTGCCGCCCTCAGCCGTATCACCGGAATTGATCAGAAAATCCTGGGACATTATATGACGGGATACCGCACACCGCGGCCGAAACGTCGCCAGCAAATCATTGACGGACTGCACCGTCTCGGAAACGAATTATTGGCCACATATTAGTTCTTTATCAACGATTGGACGTATGTCCGGCCTGGCGGGAGCAATCCCGCCTTTTTTGTACCCATGAACAGTCGGATACGTACCCGAATTCCGCCGGACGGGTACACGTCGTGCTGTAGTATTGTTGTCATCAGACAGCATTGTCCGTAAAAACTTCTTACACTTCTTTCCCTGAAAATTCCCCCGTACCCCCATATTTGAGAAAAAGCCATTGGACACATAATTTTTGCAGAAAAAATCAGAAAACATCGTAGCAACATAGCAACAAAATTGCGGCGTTTCAATACCTATATTTATATTATAATACTTTATATCAATACTTTAACTAAAATTTGAGTCCCAAAATTCTGTTGCTACGTGTTGCTATGCTGTTGCTATTTTGTTGCTATCTGTTGCTATGCACATTTTTTCAGATTTTGTGCATAAATTTGTAGTGTTGCTATGACGTAGCAACAGAAATGCTCCAAAATGGCTGTTTGTTGCTCGCCTCGCACCCATTCCAGATAACGGGTACAGGGTTGCACGCCACCCTCACTTTCAGCATCATGACCTCCCTGCGTTTCATGGACATCAGTATCAGCCGCGACATCAGGGCCGGAGCCTCGAAGTCCCTCGCCCTGTACAACCGCATCGTATGGGGCACCCTGTACCGCGAGACCATGGGCGACCTCCGCTACGGCCTCACCCAGGACATCCGCCGCGAGATAAAGGAGCAGCTGGAGTCGGCGGTCGGAGACACTGCGCAGCAACATTAACGGACAAAAAAACCTGCAAGACATGGAATCCAGCAACAAACAATGTGCAATAGACAAGCTGTTCCAGTTCTATCTGGAGCATCAGCCGGAATTGGTGAAGATGTATTCCGGCAAGTACCTCGTCATCACGGTCAACTCCGTCACGTCATTCCCGGACAAGGTCTCCGCCTACCGTTTCGGAGTCGATACGTTCGGTCCCGGCAACTTCCTCCTGCAGCTGTGCACTCCGGGCGATGGCGCATACACAGTACATCTTCACACTCCCATCTTCTGCAGATCATGAAGGCGAACAGGGACGGCCGCACCGTCTTCTCATTCCAGATTCCCTCCGCTCACCGCATCGACTTCAAGGAATCGGCGGAGTTGTAAAAAACTCTCACGGAATTGGAATACTTTCCAAAATAATCGTATATTTGTACAAAAGCGTTGGAACTATGGGCAAGCCGTTAAGAGAAATACCGGGTGCAAGGTCAGCTGTCGCAGGATTATCCTGCGGTGCGTTGTGTTTCATTCTGCTTGTCGCCAATCATATTGACGAAGCCGCTCACGGCGGTGCGCATGTTACAGGACACGAAATTTTCTTTGAATTCCTTATATCGTTCATAATCGGAGGACTCCTTGCTATCATCTTCCGGTGTTTTCACAAGTTACACATCAGGATGCAGAAACCATTCCGCCTGAGATAATCCGGTTGTCCTTTACACTCATACATATAGGTGTTATTTTCGTCACAGAAAGTAACACCTATTTTTATGGCCGGCAACGCACACCTGACAGAAGACAGAATAGACTGGACTCTGACTCTCAATGCTAATGAAGCGGAGCAGAAACTGCACTCGTTGAGCACAGAAACGAAACAGCTCAAGGACAGACAGAAGGAACTCAATCAAGAGCTAAAGCAAGCTCAAGTTCATCCACGCAAGAATGCGGAACAGATAAGGCTGTTAAAGGAACAGCTCAAGGAATGCTCCTCATCAATCAAGCACAACGGTGAGGAGATGAAGAAACTGGACAGGCAGATGGGAGTTTCCAATCTGTCAATGTCTCAGTTGAGACGTCACGCTTCAGATTTGAGAAAGGAACTCGACAGCATTAGCAAGTCGTACCATCCCGAAGAATGGGAGAAGATAAACCGCGAACTGGTTGACACTAAGAACCGTATCCGTGAACTCAACGAGGAAAGCGCTGTGTTCAGGACCAAAGATGCCGTCGAAGCCACAACCTTGGGAAACCTGTTGTCTGACACCATCACCTCCATCACAGGCAAAATGAGAGAACTGATAGCCGAAGGAGTCGAAATGGCTGAATCGGCCGACGGCGTTCAGCGTGCCTTCAACAAGCTTGACAAGCCCGGGCTGCTGGACAATCTCAGAAAGGCCACCAAGGGAACAGTCAATGACCTTCAGCTGATGCAGGCAGCCGTCAGAGCCAAGGATTTCCGGATTCCTCTGGAGGATCTCGGCAAGTACCTGGCATACGCACAGCTGAAGGCTCAGGAGACGGGACAGAGCGTAGAGTATCTGACGGACTCAATCATAATGGGTCTTGGCCGTCAGAGCAAGCAGATTCTGGACAATCTCGGGCTGTCTGCAGCGGAGATCAGCGAAGAGGTGGCCAAAACTGGAGATTTCGTATCCGGAGTGACGGCAATCGTTGACCGTCAGCTCGCTGAAGCGGGAGAGACATACGTGTCGGCATCAGACAGAGCGGCACAGGCTTCGGTTGCGCTGAAGAACGCACAACTACAGTTGGGTCAGGCAATGCTTCCTGTCAAGGAGGTAATGAACGGAATGTCCCTTGCCGGCACCAAACTGCTTTCCTTCCTTGTCAAATACCGCCAGATAACGTTTCCGCTCATAGCTGCACTGACATCACTCTATCTTGCCAAGGCAAAGTTCAACACTGTGACACGGTTAGGTACAGCCCTCATCAAGGCTCAGAACGCTGTTCTTGCCACACAAAAAGTCGTCGTACTCGCCGCTTCCGCCGCCTACAATCTCATGACAGGCAATATCACCTGACGTAATAGGTGATGTACCACTCGGTGCCTTCTGTCAGAAAACACTCCTTATAGTCGAAATTTAAAAGGGGCTGGAAAAAATACATTTTTTTTTCTTCGGACAATCTCCTGAGTGCGTAATACAGGTTGTCATCCGAAGAAAAATGTTCCGAACTAAATGATTTCGGCTTTGTCCCGATTTTGTCCCGGTTGAGACTCGACTTTTTGTCTAACTCACTGAGTTTCTTTTCGTTAAGCCGTTTTTGCGGAAAGAGAGGGATTCAAACCCCCGGTACCTTGCGGTACGCCGGTTTTCAAGACCGGTGCAATCGATCACTCTGCCATCTTTCCAATAAATGTCACGCCTTTCGTTTAAGGCGGTGCAAAGGTGTGGCATTTTTTTGAATAATCCAAATGTTGAAAGGATTATTTTAATCAGTGGCTAACTCGCTCTGGCCGAAACTAAGGCATACCTTATCAAGAGCCTCACGTGACATACTGCCGTCCAGACAGAGGAAAACACATTCATCGGCATCCACTATCAGCATGACAAAGCCCTTCACTTCATCGCCTTTGGATGTAATGAACATCCGAACCGTCTCGCCATCATCCTTAGCCTCCATAAGCATCTCATAATCTGCAGACTTCATATATTTGTCCACATCGTCCCTGAGACTCTGCCTGATGCCGGCATTGTCAGCGACTTCAATCAGATAGAACCCTTCCAGCGACTTGACAAGTTCCGACAGATTGAAATCCTCATCGTTCAGTTCCACACTCGGGAGCTTTCCAATAAGCTTGAACATCGACTTCGAGATATAGACGGCAGTCACGCCCTCCTCGTCCGAATACTTATTATATATATCACGACCACTCTGGGCAGATACCGTTACCGTAAGTGTCGCCAGCAGCAAAAATGATAAAAACTTTTTCATTCTATTTCAATTTTTCCGTTTATTATTCTGTCTGTCATCTCTATTGCAGGCGCAGCCTCCGCCGCAATTTCCATACCCCGCTCCATCTTGGACGAAATCAGCGACATCGCCTTTTCCAGCTCGGCATAAGCCAGTCTGGGGTCATCGAACGTATCCTCGGGCTGGTCCGACATTGCAAACATAATGGCAAGGCACGCGGCAATGCCGGCAGCTGCTACACCTGACACGATTTTCAGCATATTGCGGCCACGTGACGCAATGTTGTCCGCAGACGATGCAACAATCGCGGAGAGCACCCTATCCTCCAGCCCTTCCGGAATCTCCACGCTGCTGTCATCGGCAATTCTCTCAAGATTGCCGATGTTCAAATCCATGACTTCTTCAATCCGTTTCATTTCACATTTCTGATTTTCTTACGGGCGCGGCTCAACAGCACACGCTGCGTCAAATTGCTAATTCCTGTTCTCGCGGATATTTCATCGTACGACAAATCCTCCATTACGTGCATCCGCAACACTTCACGTTCAGTATCTGTAAGCAGATTCATTGAATCCATTACCCGTTCAAGCCTTTCCCTCGCCATCAGCGACTGAAGCACATCGTCATCATCGGCAACACTTCCTGCCAGTTCCTGCGAAGCAAAGGAAAGCTTCGTCCTGCGTATTCTGTCAATGCACACGTTCTTCATCATCATTATGCAGTAGGCCCGTGGATTGACAATGACATCCAACGTCTCGCGAGAGTTCCACAGCCGCACATACAGGTCCTGAAGGGCATCCTCCGCATCCTGTCTGGACTCGAGGATATAGTAAGCCACCCTGTAGAGCGGCTCCTTCAGGGGCATGAACGTGTCTGTAAACTGTCGTGCGGTCATTCTGCAACTATCTTTGCAAGCGCATCGAGTTTGATGGAACCGAAAAGGCACACAAGAGCAGCATCGGACGGGATATACAGGATGAAATCCTTCACATCCTCAGCATTCTCGTCAATGACCCCGTACATACGTACCATATCCTCGCCATCCTTTGCCTCAAACAGCACATCGCAATTCTCCAGCAACTCACCGAGCCGTCTGTCAAATCCCCTGCGAACCGCTTCACTACAGTCACTGTATTTAACTATCGCACCTCCGCGAATACCCTTGATAACATCCAGCGTATCATTCAAGTCCTCGTCTCCGCAAAATGCCGATGCCGCACGCACTACGCCCTTTATAGCAGATGCGCTGAATGAGCTTATCCGGATGACATTGAAATTTTTCTTTTCACTATACTCGCTGATAAGCTCCAGCAGTTTCTCCTGCCTTACTGCATTTTTCCCACCCTTTGCAAAACCTACTGCCGATGCCAATGTCAATGTCAGCAGCATCACGACCAACATCTTTTTCATACCCGAATTTTTCTTCATAACAATCCGTTTTTTCATCGTTCTGACAATAAGACGCAACACCGCCATTTCCGTTAACAGCAAATATACGGAAACTTTTTACCTACAAGCTTGGCAAAGTCTGTAAGAAACTATAATTTTGCGCCCAAGAATGATGGTTCCGTAGCTCAGCTGGATAGAGCAACTGCCTTCTAAGCAGTAGGTCTTGGGTTCGAATCCCAACGGAATCACAGAAATCCCCCTCAGAGCCACTTCTGAGGGGGTTGCTTTTTCTAAAGGCCGAAATTCTTACCACATCCTTACCACACTTTCAAAATCAATCGGTTTTTTAAACTACGAAGTTCGGGGCAGTTCAAAAAGAACAGCCCCGAACAATTGTGAATTAAACTGTGGCATGGCTTCCCCAGTTCGTGGCAAAGATAATATTTCTTTTTCTTAATCAAGTCCCATTATACTACATTCCCCAAACATTGAACCATCAGATTCAAAGTAGTTCAATCTTCCAAATTAGGCATCGTAATATATTACTACAAAGCAAAATACTCCGTATATTTGAAGTAACAACGTAACACAATAATCCATGACCGCATCCCCCTACTCCCTCCTTCTCATCCGTCAGTTCGAAGGTCTCCGTCTCACAGCCTACCGCTGTCCCTCCGGCATCTGGACCATCGGCTACGGCCACACCGTTAACGTCCACAAAGGCGACACCATCACACAGTCACAAGCCGAAGAATACCTCCGTCAGGATATAGAACCAATCGAAGCGTACCTCAACAACCAGCAGCTTAATATCAGCCAGAACCAGTTCGATGCCCTCACAT
>JAKSIX010000046.1 GCA_024398595.1 Bacteroidaceae bacterium
GTGCAAGCTCACCCTTTCCGGAAGCGCCGCCCCGACCGTGTCCGGTGATGTCAACGGAACCATCACCAGAACAGGTGATGCCTACTTCGAAGCCAACAAGGTCAACTCCGAGGGCGAGGCCGTGTTTCAGATTGCCGTCCCTAAACTTGCGGCATCCGGAGCACGTGTTCTGACGGTTTTTCAGGGCTCGCATAAATTCAATGACAGGAAGTTTACAACGAGCTCCTTGAACCCTGCAACATCAGTCAATACCGTATGCCAGCTCTTTATTAATCATAATCTGGAATATGCTTTCAGCGTAAGCGATGGAAAGCAGGTTTACTTCTCCAAGGGCAACCTGTGGTACGGCAAGGTAGGAGAAGAAGCTGAACCCGCTTTGCATTTCGAGACCAACCAGTGGGAGAGCATCCCGATCTTCAAAGAAGAGTCAGATGGTACGACGGATCATAAACACATATCTCATTTCACCTGGGCCAACAAAGTTGAAAAAGCTATAAGCGAATACGGCTACGACACAGATTATCTTTTCTGTGATGAGGACCATAAACAATCAGTCGATGGCAGTGCTAAAAAATACTATGCTCTATCAAAAGAAGAGTGGGATTATCTGCTCAAAAAAAGAACAATGCTGAATAATAAAGATCGCTACAGCGTAGCTACGAATAGCGGAGTTATCATCGAGAGCAATAAATACTATGGCTTGTTCCTGTATCCGGACAATTACGGCGGCGATATAGTCTCCAGTTCCATGACTTGGAAGAAGATCAATGATGCGGGTATCGTCTTCCTCCCAGCTGCGGGTAACCGCAGTGATGATGATGTCTTTTTCGGTACAATACAACTTCCTCAGCATCATCTACTTTTGGGCGAATATTGGACTTCACTTTCTGGATACAGCACATACTTCTGTAACGACGGCGCACGGACAGCAACTGAAAATTCCACGCGCGGCTGTAGTTTGCGCCTTGTGACAGACGCTCAATAGCACATCGAAAGCATAAATAATCATCACTGCATCCTTGGAATTCTCCGGGGATGCAGTTTTGTTTTATACAACATATTCCGCTATTCATACAACGGATTACGTGCAGTTCAGGCGAAATCATTAGTTATGTGCAAAAATTAATAAAAACACATAATTATGAACAACCTGAATCTCAACACTATCGCTGCATCCCTTGCATTCCCCTTCGAGGCCGACAATTCCATATTTGTCCGTGAATCTTGCAGCTGTAATGCCTCGGCATTCGTAAAAGTCCGCGTCCGGGACATCCTTTATCTTGAACGCCAGCACGATTGCCCCAGCACTTCAATTCATCTTATCGGTGACGGCACTGTCAAGACGGATGCGTCGATAGACGAAATCATCTCCGCCTGCCCCAGTCCGGTTCTCTTGAAAACCTGGTGGGATGAGGCGGTGAACATTATGCACATCGAGAGGATAGAGGGAAATTCATTTATTGTCGGAGGCCGCAGACACTATCTCCGTGATAACGCTGGAGTGGACCTCCGTTCACGCCTGGCCCTCTGTAAGGCGGAGAGACAGTATTCCAACGGCCGGGACTGCAATGAACCTTGAATCTGTAGTGAATAAGTAACCATCTTTGTTACAGGTACTTGGGCCGGCATTGCAATAAGTGTCGCATAAGGAAATTCCTGTAATGTATATAGGAAGGCACGCTCAAAGTAGCACGCCTTCCTTGATATATTTAATCCGGTTTTGCGGTTAATAAGTCCCGTTGTCAATAAATATTGCTAACTTCGCGTATCAATTAGTACTGATTATGAAAAGAATACTCAAACTTGCCGTTTTCGGCATCGCGGCAATCGCTGCATTCTCATCGTGCTCAAAGAACGAGGACGTTCCGTCACAGAAGGATATTGAGACCAAGATTATAGGGAAATGGAAAAAAATGAAGCACGATGGCAAGGATGCAGTAACGAACAAAAGAACGATATGGACTTTCAATAATGACGGCAAAGGGACTCAGTCACTTGCTGATTATAAAGAAGGAGATAAAACGTTTATTTGGGACAATAAGGAACCAATTCAGTATTCCATACAAGGTAATATTCTGCATAGCATTAGTCCTGATGTAGAACATACAGCTACTATTCCTTTTATCAATGACAATCAGATGACAATGCATGTGACAAAAATCATTTCCCGTGGTGTTGATGTTAAAGAAAGTTATGTGGCAGAATGCTCCAAAGTCACCGCCGACTACTCCCAGGACATCATCGGTATGTGGGAAGGTGTGGAGATGACGGGTGATGAGACCTACGGAGACGCAAATCACCGCATTGAGTACAAGGCTGACGGAACTTATGTGTATTACGATAAAGATGGTGATGATTGGAAGTTGAGCGAGGATGTTGACAACGAGTATAATGTGGATGGCGACTGGCTTGCTTCTCGCTGGCGCCCGAAGGCAGGAGAAGACTTTGAATATGAGTGGTGGGACATTGACGAAATCAAGGACGGCACGATGAAGTGGTCCGCACTCCGTGAAAAAGAGGATGGCACACGTTACACCACAACCTTCACTTGGAAGAAGATTCAGTAGCAATAATGATTTTATCCTTATTGTGTCAGCAGACACGATAAATAATGGACTCAGCATCGAAAGGTGCTGAGTTTTTTTATGCGATGAGGGACGGCTTTTTTCCTTCAACTCCAGTAAGCACAATTGGTTTACTTGAACAGTTTCTGTGCAAATGCATGCAGCGACTTGCGCCACGGCTGCCACTCGTGGTCCCCAGGGAAGGACTCGAATTCGACATCGATACCGGCCGCCTGCATCTTAGCAGCCATCTTGCGGGTATGTTCTATTCTGGGGTCCTGTTCGCCGCAGGTCATATAGAAATGGTCAAACCGGCTGTTGAAATTTTCGGTGTCGGACAGTATTCCGGGCACTTCGTTTTCCAAATCCAGTTCCCTGGCCTGCTGAATGCCGCCGAACATTCCTGTAGAGAAAATTCCGACGTTGGCAAAGAGCTGCGGGCTGTTCAGGCCGATGTAGAATGCCTGACCGCCTCCCATCGATAGGCCGCACATAGCGCGGTGCTTTGCATCTGCCTTGGTTCGGAATGTTTTGTCAATGAACGGAATAATCGCCATTGCCATCTCTTCAAAATAAGGTTGCATTCCGGTGCGGCTGTATCCGCCCATTCCGCCTGCAGTACGGGTGATGTTGCTGTTGGGGCTGACCACAATCATAGGCACCGCCTTGCCCTGTGCAATCAGATTGTCCAGAATGTTGGCAACGCGTCCCTGAGCCATCCAGCCGGTGTGGTCCTCACCGCCGCCATGCTGTATATAAACGACAGGATAACGCTTGTTACCTTTCTCGTAACCTGCAGGGGTATAGACGCATATCGGACGCCAGGCCTTCTCAAGATTGGAATAGTAGTTCAACGTGCGCACCTGACCGTGCGGAACGTCCTGCACTTCGAAGTCGTCGCAGCCGTCCTCGCGGATTTCGATAGCGCTTGACACGCGGCTGCATCCGTAGAATGTGTAGCTGGCTGGGTCGCTGACCGACACTCCGTCAACTATCAGCGAATAATAGTGGAAGCCCGGCATCTGAGGTGCTGTAGTCACGCTCCATGCGCCGTTGTCGCCTTTAGTCATATCGTACTTTCTGCCTCCAAGGTCAATCTGTACGGCACTGGCAGCCGGTGCATTTGTCTGAAACATGACACTGCCGTCCTGAAGTATCCTCGGGAATCCGTTACGGTTAATATTGGTCACAGGAGAATAGGAACCATCGGGAAAGTTCACTCTACCCGGCATCCTCTGGGCCGAAGCGCCCAAACAAACGGCAGCTGCCGCAATAATTGTCAATGCAAGATGTCTCATATTTTTCTTCACATACGTTGAAAGCCTAAAAAAGCACTTGCGATTTCCCGTAAGTGCCTTTTGTATTGTCGGGATGACAGGATTCGAACCTGCGACCCCCTGGTCCCAAACCAGGTATTCTACCGGACTGAACTACATCCCGAATGCTCTTCCCGTCCTTTCGGAAAAGCGGTGCAAAGATAGACTTTTTATTTTACGGAACAATGGAATCACTTGATAATTTCAAGATTCTTGAAACATTTGTACAGCTTGTCAATGGCTGTGTCAACCTGTTCCTTTGTGTGGGTAGCCATCAGCGAGAAGCGTATCAGGGTATCGTTTGGTGAGCAGGCCGGTGGAACTACAGGATTGATGAATACGCCTTCGTCAAACACCATTCTGGTTACAAGGAATGTCTTGTCCGCATCCCTTATGTAAAGGGGTATGATAGGTGTGGATGTCTTGCCAATCTCAAAGCCCAGGGAACGGAAGGAATCCAAGGCGTAATTCGTGAGCTTCCAGAGATTCTCTATTCTTTCAGGTTCGTTCTTCATTATCTGAAGAGCTGCGCGTGCGGCGGCTGTGGCTGCAGGAGTGTTGCTCGCACTGAATATATATGAGCGTGAATGGTGTCTGATCCAGTTTATCGTTTCATTGTCTGCGGCGCAGAATCCTCCGATGGCAGCCAATGACTTGCTGAATGTTCCCATAATGATTTCGATGTCATCTGTAAGGCCGAAGTGGTTGCAGGTGCCGCGTCCATGGTCGCCAAGCACTCCGAAACCGTGTGCCTCGTCAACCATTATCGCGCAGTTGTATTTCTCTTTCAATGCTACGATTCCAGGCAGGTTGGCAATATCACCCTCCATACTGAATACGCCATCCACTACGATGAACTTGAGACTTTCCGGACGACAATGCGCCAGCGCTTTCTCAAGCGATGCCATATCATTGTGCTTGAATTTGATTGGAGTTGCAAAAGACAATCTCCTGCCTTCCACGATGGAAGCGTGGTCAAGCTCGTCGCATACGATATAGTCATCACGGCCTACAACACACGATATTGTACCCAGATTTGTCTGGAAACCTGTGGAATATATGACAGCATCGTCCTTACCGACAAACTCGGCAAGCTCGTGCTCGAATTCGCGGTGCATGTCAAGCGTGCCGTTCAGATATCTTGAACCGGCGCAACCGGTACCGTATTTCCTGACAGCTTCTATGGCAGCCTCAATGACTTTCGGGTGATTTGTCAGACCGAGGTATGAGTTTGATCCAAACATCAGAACCTTCCTGCCTTCCATCATTACTTCCGTACTTTGCTGTCCTGAGATAGCTCTGTGGTAAGGATAGATACCCTTTTCCATTATCTGTTGCGGAATATTGTAACTGCTATATCTTTCTTTTAACAGATTCATTTCCTGCTTTTTTTAAAGTTTGATCCTTGTGTCTTTGAAATTGACCTGCAAAAATAGTTAAATTAATTCAAATAGTGCTACCATTTTGCGCTTATTTATACTTTAGGGCTTTGAAATGAATTTCAGATGGATTTTCGCGGGAAGAGAAAAGTCGTGTTTATAGTGAATCCGATATCCGGATTGAACAAAGTGCTGCCGAAACGTGCTCTGATTGATGCTTTCATAGACAAGAAACTGTTCGACTATGACATTGTCATGACTGAATATCCGAGACATGCCACGGAGATTGCGAGAAGGGCCTCGGCCGATGGAGCCGATATTGTTGTGGCTGTAGGCGGCGACGGAACGGTAAATGAGGTTGGGTGCGGACTTGTCAATACAGGAACTCCGATGGGAATAATTCCGTGCGGTTCCGGAAATGGTCTGGCGCGTCATCTGGGCATTTCCATGAATTTTATCAGGTCAGTCAGAAATCTTGCCGGCAGTGTGCCTGTCGCTGTTGACTACGGTACGATTAACGGACATCCGTTCTTTACTACCTGTGGGGTCGGTTTTGATGCCATTGTGAGTATGAAGTTCTCAAAGGGCAAAGTCCGGGGAAGACTGATGTATCTGGAGACGATACTGAAGGAACTGCGCGAATATCACGGTGATTCATACAATGTCATATTTGATGGTGAACTTTCGGAGCAGAAGACTTTCCTGATTACCTGTGCCAATGCCAGTCAATGGGGAAATGATGCATACATTGCCCCGGAGGCATCGTTATGTGACGGATATATGGACGTGGTATCCTTGAGCAATTTCCAGATGATGGATATACCGCTGCTGGCATATCAGCTGATGAATAGGGAATTGACAAACAATAGGGCATACTCTGTCAGACGGTGCAAGAGTGTCGTCATCAGGAAAGACGGTCCCTGCTACGCCCATTATGACGGTGATCCTGTAGTGATAGATGGCGATATAGGTATTGAAATCAGGGAGAAGGGGCTTTGGGTCATGGTACCTGATCCAAATCGCGGGATTTAGAACGGATTCTCAGGGCCTGTACCGGTTTGTCAGACCTTCAGATAAAAATCCTTTACCAGATTGCGGTACTCGCCGGAAATCCCGCCACTGCTGTCTCTGATGCAGAGCATGTCTTTCGTTTTGTTGGAAAATTTTCTTCCTATTGAGAGCATTATGCGTTTTGGCGGACATCCGGGCACTGTACATACGGAAGTTATTCCGTGCAGTTGGAGTCCGTGACGTGATACAATGCCCGTAATCGTGGAAAATGTGTCTGCCGGTAGTACCAGATGCATTTCACCGTTCTCTGTCAGCAGCTTGTCCGCAATACCGGTCAAATCGTCTGTACTGAGTGTGTCATCGTGCCTGGCACCATTGCGCGACGCATCCGGTGAATGTAAGGATTTTGTGAAGTATGGCGGGTTGCATAGAATCGCATCGAATGTACCTTGGCAATCGTATGAGCGGATGTCCGTATTTATGACGCGGATTCTGTCCTTCCATGGTGATGCCTTGACATTGTATTCGGCTTGTGCGGCTGCGGCAGCATCTATTTCCACAGCCGTTATCTGCGCCTCGGGATTACGCTGTGCGGCAATCAGGGCTAGAATTCCAGTACCGGTGCCTATGTCCAGAACCGTTCTGCTTTCAGTTATGTCTGCCCATGCGCCGAGCAGTACACTGTCTGTCCCTACCTTCATGGCGCACTGGTCCTGCCAAATGGAAAACTGCCTGAATTTGAAATCCGGATTTCTCATATCTGCGGCAAAGGTATGCTTTTCCGCATTTTTTTTGTTACCTTTGCGTTTTAAAATGTGCGCGCATACGTGCGCAAGGCCAAAAATTGAATATATGGGTAAGAAAAACGAGAAAGCCGGTGCCGATGATGGCGTAAACTCACGTACATTTTCGCTTGTGGCAGATTACGAGGGTAATGAGGATGGACTTTTCAATACGGATATCGATAATGTGATGCCTGTCCTGCCTGTCAGGAATATGGTATTGTTCCCTACAGTGATACTGCCGGTTTCCATAGGCAGAAAGTCTTCACTGCTGCTGGTAAGGGAGGCTGACCTGAAAAACCAGAACATCGCGGTGTTCTGCCAGAGGTCTGCGGACAAGGATGATCCGGGATACTTTGATTTGTATCCTGTGGGCGTGGTGGCGAAGATAATCCGCGTGCTGGAGATGCCTGACCAGTCAACGACGGTCATACTTCAGGGACTGCAGAGGATCAGGCTCAATGCTGTCAATTCCGTCAAGCCATATCTGACAGGTGAGGTGGAGCCTTATCCGGAGGTGCTGCCTGCGGCACGCAGCCGTGAGTTCAAGGCTGTGTCCGATTCCTGCCGTGACATGGCTGTAAAATACATCGGTATGTCCGATGGAATGTCGCCTGACGCTGCATTTGCGTTGAAAAATATCAGGAATGGCATGTTCCTGATTGAATTCATCTGTTCAAATCTTCCGTTTGACATTAAGGATAAGGTCAAGCTGATTAAGGAAAAGACATTGCAGGAGCGTGCAATGATGCTGCTTAATATCCTCAGCCGTGAGGTGCAGCTTTCCGAACTGAAGCTCAGCATACAGAAGCGTACTCACGAGGATATTGAGAAGCAGCAGAAGGAGTATTTCCTGCAGCAGCAGCTCAAGAATATTCAGGATGAGCTCGGTGGAAGCGGACAGGATCAGGATGTTGATGAGATGCGCCAGAAAGCCTCCCACAAGAAATGGAGCAAGGAGGTTGCCGCAATCTTCGGGAAAGAACTTTCAAAGCTGGAACGCATAAACCCGCAGTCTCCGGATTACAATGTACAGTTGAGCTATCTGCAGACTGTACTCAGCCTGCCGTGGAATGAGTTCACGACCGACAATACCGATATGGCCAATGCCGCAAGGACTCTCGACAAGGATCATTACGGTCTGGAGAAAGTCAAGGAACGTATCTTGGAACATCTTGCCGTGATGAGACTCCGCAAGGACTTCAAGTCGCCGATAATCTGTCTGTACGGCCCTCCAGGAGTCGGAAAGACATCACTTGGAGTGTCAATAGCAAAGGCTCTGAGGCGGAAGTACGTGCGTATATCGCTCGGCGGACTTCACGATGAGTCGGAAATACGCGGTCATCGCAAGACATACATAGGCGCAATGCCGGGCCGCATTATCAAGGGGTTGGCCAAAGCCGGTTCGTCGAATCCTGTATTCGTATTGGATGAAATTGACAAGGTGAGCCAGATGACAACACAGGGAGACCCTTCATCGGCTCTTTTAGAGGTGCTCGACCCTGAACAGAACGGTGCTTTCCACGACAATTATCTCGATATCGATTATGATTTGTCCAGAGTGATGTTCATTGCCACTGCGAATAATCTGAATACCATACCCGGCCCGCTTCTTGACAGGATGGAGGTTATAGAGGTGAGCGGTTACATTACGGAAGAAAAGATAGAGATTGCCACCAGGCATCTCATTCCGAAGGAATTTGAGGCCAACGGCATCAAGGGGAAGGGATTGCGTATTCCAAAGGATACTATTGAGGCGATAATAGAGAACTACACGAGGGAGTCCGGAGTCAGGGAACTGGAGAAGAAAATCGGCAAAATTTGTCGTAAACTGGCTTACAAGTATGCTACGGACAACAGACTCGATTACAAATCTGTAAAAGTCAGCGACCTGCACACTCTGCTCGGAGTGAAGCCGTACAGCCGTGACAAGTATCAGGGCAATGACTATGCCGGCGTTGTCACGGGACTTGCCTGGACTGCCGTCGGCGGGGAGATACTGTTCGTGGAGACCAGCCTGAGCCGCGGAAAGGACGGCAAGCTCACATTGACGGGAAATCTTGGCGATGTGATGAAGGAATCCGCGATGCTTGCTATGGAATACATACGTTCCCATGCGGATTTGCTGGAGCTTGATCCGGAGCTGTTCTCGTCATGGAATGTGCATATACACGTCCCTGAGGGCGCGATACCCAAGGACGGCCCTTCTGCGGGTGTCACTATGGCAACCTCGATTGCTTCAGCTTTCACACAGCGCAAAGTGAGAAACAATCTGGCAATGACAGGTGAGATAACGCTTCGTGGAAAAGTCCTGCCCGTAGGCGGTATCAGGGAGAAGATACTTGCCGCAAAGAGGGCCGGCATAACAGATATAATCCTTTGTTCGGACAATAAGCGCGACATTGACGAAATTCCTGCCGAGTACCTGAAAGGACTTGAATTCCATTATGTAGAGAATATTTCCGATGTCTGGGAGTTCGCCCTGTTGCCGGAAAAAGTCAATAATCCTCAGAATATCTCGGTATTATGAGATTTGACTTACAGGATACCGACAGGAAGTCCTCTGCAAGGGCCGGCAGAATCTACACCGGACACGGGGTCATTGAGACTCCTGTGTTCATGCCTGTAGGAACGGTCGGTTCAGTGAAGGCTGTCCCGTTGGATGTCCTGAAGGACGATGTGAAGGCCCAGATAATCCTGGGCAATACATATCACCTGTACCTGCGCCCCGGAACGGAAGTAATAAGGGCGGCTGGCGGACTGCATCGCTTTAACGGCTTTGACAGGCCGATGCTGACTGACAGTGGCGGATTTCAGGTGTTCTCGTTGACCGGACTCAGGAAAATGAGCGAAGAGGGTGTGTGCTTCCAGTCTCATATTGACGGTTCCAGACATTTGTTCACTCCCGAGGGTGTGATGGATATAGAACGCGCCATAGGTGCCGATATAATGATGGCTTTCGATGAGTGTACGCCGGGAACAGCCGAGTACAGATATGCGAAAAAGTCGATGGAGCTGACCCATAAGTGGCTGGACAGGTGCATAAGTCGATTCTCTGAGACTGAGCCTGTATATGGCTATGAACAGGCACTGTTCCCAATTGTGCAGGGCTGTGTCTATAAGGACCTGAGGTCACGTTCCGCCGAATACATAGCCTCGAAGGATGCTCCGGGAAATGCCATCGGCGGCCTTGCCGTGGGAGAGCCTGCCGAGGTAATGTACGAAATGATAGATCTTGTGAACCATATCCTGCCGGAAGACCGTCCGAGGTATCTGATGGGCGTTGGCACTCCTGAGAACATACTTGAGGGAATATCTCTTGGGGTGGATATGTTCGATTGCGTTATGCCGACAAGAAACGGACGCAATGCCATGCTTTTTACAAAAGATGGCATAATAAACATAAGGAACCGTAAATGGGAGAATGTGTTTGAGCCTGTCGAGCCTGACGGCGCTTCGATGGTTGATACAATGTATTCGAAGGCATATCTGCATCATCTGTTCAAGGCCAGTGAGATACTGGCATTAGAGATAGCCTCTGTGCATAATCTGGCATTCTATCTGTGGCTTACCGGTGAGGCCCGCCGTCATATATTGTGCGGAGACTTCTCTGAGTGGAAGCCTATGGTACTGAAACGTATAATGCAAAGAATCTGAAGGCGATGGGCGGTAATTTCAGGTTGACCAATAAGCTGGACAGGTACATCATGAAGAAGTTCCTGGGAACTTATTTTCTGTGTATCATTCTGATTATCGCCATATCTGTCGTGTTCGATTTCAGTGAGCATGTTGACAAACTGATGGCTGCCTCAGTGAAGGAGATAATATTTGAATATTACCTGAATTTCATTCCGTATTATGCCAATCTGTTCAGTCAGCTGTTCGTTTTTATTGCCGTTATTTTCTTTACATCGAAGATTGCAGAGAATTCCGAGATTATCGCGATGTTCTCGATAGGCCTCAGCTTCAAGAGAATGCTGAGGCCGTATATGATGTCCACGGCTATCATTGCGCTTCTGTCGTACGTGCTCAGCGCATACATAATACCGGTAGGAAGTGTGACACGTATAGCGTTTGAGAATGAATACATCAATTCCGGACACAAGGGTGAGTCTGCCAGAAATATACAGATAGTGGTTGAGGATGGTGTCATAGCGTATCTTGAGAGTTATCAGGATTATAATCATACCGGCTATCGTTTCTGTCTGGACCGCTTTGAGGACAAGATACTTGTGTCGCATATGACAGCTAAGTCCATTGTATATGACACGACTCCGGAGCACAAGAATCATTGGACAGCCAGGAATTACCTGATCCGCAATATTGAAGGCGATTTTGAGACTGTGACCAGCGGTCTGGAACTGGATACTGTGATAAATATGGAACCTGCTGATTTTCTTATAGTTGAGGATCAGCAGATGACTATGACATCGCCGGAACTGCGAAAGTATATAAAGAGACAGCGTGCGCGTGGAGTGGGAGAGAGCGTGCGGGTGTTTGACATAGAGTACCATAAGCGTATCGCAATGGCATTCGCATCGTTCATACTGACGATTATAGGCGTATCATTGTCCAGCCGCAAAAGGAAGGGCGGTATGGGACTGCATCTGGGCATAGGCATAGGACTGAGTTTCGGATATATCCTGTTCCAGTCCGTCTCGTCAATGTTTGCCGTGACCGGATCAATGTCGGCATTCTGGTCTGTGTGGATTCCCAATATCGTCTATATACCGATTGCGGTTTACCTATATATTAAAGCCCCGAAGTAGATATGAGGTTTGATGAATTTGACTTTGAGCCTGGCATACAGGATGCTGTGGATGCCATGAATTTCAAGGAGTGTACTCCTATTCAGGAACGTGCCATCCCTGTCATTATGGAGGGGCACGATCTGATTGGCGTGGCGCAGACCGGTACCGGTAAGACGGCCGCCTATCTGCTTCCTGTGCTTAATGCCTTATCCAAAGGCGACTATCCGGCAGATGCCGTGAACTGTGTCATAATGTCACCTACCAGGGAACTTGCGCAGCAGATTGACCAGCAGGTGGAGGGCTTCTCGTATTTTGTGTCCGTGTCCAGTGCGGCTGTCTATGGAGGAAATGACGGTATCCGCTTTGAGCAGGAGAAGCGGGGAATGTCAATGGGTACGGATATACTCATCGCTACACCGGGACGTCTGATAAGCCATCTCAGTCTCGGTAACTGCGATTTGTCAAAAGTATCATTTTTCATTCTTGACGAGGCTGACAGGATGTTGGATATGGGTTTCTATGACGATATAATGCAGATTGTCGCCAGACTGCCCAAGAAAAGGCAGACATTGCTGTTCTCGGCTACAATGCCTGCCGAAATCCAGAAGTTTGCCGGAAACATACTCACTGATCCTGTTGAGGTCAAACTGGCCGTGTCAAAGCCGGCAGAGAAAATCCTTCAGGCCGCATACATCTGCTACGAAATTCAGAAAGTCCCTATCATTCAGAGCCTTTTCGAGGACAGGAAAGAACGGAGGGTGATAATATTCGCTTCATCGAAACTCAAAGTCAAGGAGGTTTACAAGACATTGAGGGGCTTGGGCCTGAATGCTGCGGAAATGCATTCAGACCTTGAGCAGTCACAACGCGATGAGGTGATGCGGGGTTTCCGCAACGGCCACGTGAATGTATTGGTTGCTACCGATATCGTATCGCGTGGAATTGACATTGACGATATTGATCTGGTCATCAACTTCGATGTTCCTCACGATGCTGAGGACTATGTGCATCGCATAGGACGTACTGCCCGTGCGGGAAGTGACGGATGTGCCATAACGTTTGTATCGCCTGACGATCAGACTCCGTTCAGTTCCATAGAGAGGCTGATTGGACGTGATGTGTATAAGATACCTCTGCCGGCAGAGCTGGGCCCTGCTCCTGAATATGCTCCACATAGAAAGTCGCGTGGAAAGTCCGGTAACGGCAGACGCAAATATCATTCAAAAAGTTAGAAAAGACCGTCTGTTCATGCACTTGATGACCTTTTTCTTATTTTTGCAATTGTTCGATTGGGGAAGAGCCGAACCAAGTCGCTTAGCTAAAGGCCAAAGAGGACACAGTTTGATTAACCCAAACTATCTAAAAAAGAAGTAAGTGACTGATATTTAGCCACTTACTTGTAAGGGTGCGGGGTGGGACTCGAACCCACGACATTCAGAACCACAATCTGACGCTCTAACCAACTGAACTACACGCACCATATAAGGCTTTCGCCTGAATGCGGTGCAAAGATAGTGTTTTAATTTAAATAACAAGTACTCTTCAGCTTGTTTTTTGACTTGATTGATGATGATATATAGAAAGTATTGTAAATATCTCTGTATGGCTTTTACCATCCTGCTTGTATGTAATTGCAGGAAGGAAGGCTTGCGTACTATTCCGTACGATGATGTATATGAATATGGTGAGTCCTCGTATTCGTTCAGAATCAATCTGACCGAGGCATACGGCGGACATCGTTTTTCGGGCAATGTAAATGCTGATATAGGGAACTGGCTGTTTTCAAAGTCCGGCCTAAAGCTGAAGGAGGCAAGAGATGAGTATGTAAGTGAACAGATAGAGAAATTCCAGGTGTGTTGCGATGACAATCTGAGGTATGCGACAGAGAATGGTGTGACTCCGCATCCAATTGCTTATGAGATGACTATAGATATGCGTCCTGCCACTCAGTGCGCCTCGGGCGTGGTGGGTATAGATGTTGAGCTGTACCGCTATACCGGTGGAGCGCACGGAAGCCGTTTGGTGACGTGCCGTAACTATTCGGATAAGGATGGTCATCTGATATCGTTGGATGAGATTTTTGATGAAGGGTATCAGGAAACGCTGGAGCAGTTGCTTGAGACCAAGTTGCTGCTATATGCCGGATGCAGCAGTATGGAAGAGTTGGGTGATGCAGGGTACAACCCGGATGCGGATGTCTTTATTCCGGATAATTTCCGTCTCAGGGATGATGACATTGTGTTTATATACAATCAGTACGACATAGCCCCGTATTCCACAGGTGTTACCGAATTGTCAGTGACGTATCGTGAAATGAAAAAAGCCGGTATCCGCTACTCTGGAATGACCTGGAAATAGGGCTTTCCGCTGACGGTCGGACGCAATGTCCTGACGCGGTATTCCTTGTACCCGTTCATCCATACCGTCGATAGGAATTGCGACAATCTGATTTCCAGCATTAACCCCGTGTCTGTGCCCTTTGCGCTCATATTGGATATCAGATTGCCGAGAGAGTAGGCGATGATATGACGCGATGTGCCGTTTGATTTTCCAGAAAGCAATACTACGGGCTGTATTACGTGCGGGTGGCTGCCTATGATGTGGTCTGCTCCGTGAGATATTAGCCATTTGGCCAGATTCTCCTGCTCCCGGTTTTGTGAAAAATGATACTCCTCTCCCCAGTGAATGCATACTATTATACATCCGGCGTTCTGCCTTCTTGCCTTGTACAGGTCGTTTGCCATCTGGACGGTGTCAATGAGGTTTACAATGCAGGGAGAGGGCACTGGAATACCGTTTGTGCCATACGTGTAGTTGAGCAATGCCACCCGGATTCCGTTCACGTCCAATACCATAGGGTGCAGAGAGTCCCTTTCCGCCTGATTCCGGTAGGTTCCAAGGTGACGTATGTTTAGCGAGTCGAGAACATCCAAAGTTCTGACCAGACCTTTTCTGCCCTTGTCAAGACAATGGTTGTTCGCCGTCAGGAAAATGTCAAATCCTGCTTCGGCGATGGCAGATGCAAACTCGTCAGGTGCGGAGAACGCAGGGTATCCGGTGTAAGGCTCACCGCCGAAGGGAGCTTCCATATTGCACACCGCGACATCAGCCTGCTCTGTCAGGTGGCTGATTCCTTTCAGGCATTCATCGTATCTGTATGTGGTAGAGTCCCTGAATGCGGACCGTATCTGTTCCTTGTGCTGCATCATGTCACCTGCGAACACAAACGAACAACCGTGCAGGACAGGTGCGTCCGGCACAGGTAACATTATCAGCAATGATGTGATAAAGGCAATCACAGGACTTTAACCGTATATGACTTTCTTGCCGGCAAGAAGAGTGTTTCTCATAAGAGAGCAGATGGTCATAGGACCGACTCCTCCTGGAACAGGCGTTATGAAACTGCATTTGTCAGCCACTTCATCGAACTTTACGTCACCGCACAGCCTGAATCCTGTCTTGCGTGTCGGATCTGGTACGCGTGTAGTGCCTACATCAATAATTACGGCACCTTCCTTGACCATATCGGCTGTGACGAAGCCCGGAACGCCCATCGCCGCTATGATGATATCGGCCTGCCTGCATTCTTCCCTGATGTTCTCGGTATGGCTGTGGCAGACAGTGACCGTGCAGTCACCCGGATACGCTTTCTGCATCAGAAGGGATGCCATAGGTTTCCCTACAATGTTGCTGCGCCCCAGTACCACGCATTTCTTGCCGCGCGTCTCTATATTGTATCGTTTCAGCAGTTCCAGAATACCGTTTGGAGTAGCTGATACGAAGCATTTCAGGCCGATGTTCATGCGCCCGACATTTATCGGGTGGAAGCCGTCAACGTCCTTGCGGTAGTCAATGGCCTCAATCACGTGCTGTTCGTTGATGTGCTTCGGCAGCGGCAGCTGTACGATGAAACCGTCAATGTCATCGTTCGCATTGAGCTTGCGCACCTCTTCCAACAGTGTATCTTCTGTTATATCATCCTCGAAGCGTATGAGCGTGGATTTGAAGCCACATTCAGCGCACGACTTGACCTTGTTGGCCACGTATGTCTCACTTCCGCCGTCGTGTCCTACCAGTATCGCTGCCAGATGGGGACGCTTCTGTCCCTTTGCAACCATCTCCCCAACCTCTGCGGCTATCTCCTGTTTTATTTGGGCACTTACTGCCTTACCGTCAATTATCTGCATTGTATTTGTCTTGGTCCAATTCAAGTTTCGCTGGATTCAAATTACTGCCTTTCAGGGGTTTTCAAGGCGAAACTTGAATAATAATAATATTCCTTGTATGACCCCCTCCTGCAT
>JAKSIX010000047.1 GCA_024398595.1 Bacteroidaceae bacterium
TTATTTGCAGGCAAAATCGCGATTAATTGTACAAATTGGTTTAAAACTCATGTATGATAGTTTACCTTCATCATCATATATCAGAATAACGTGTAAATTTAGGAAGAAAATCCCGAAAGTCATTGCACAGACCTTCGGGGTTTCAAATCACCGGAATTCTACCGGTTTCTGACTCGTATGAGCATTATTTGTATCCTTTATTCTGATATGCAGCAAGTTCTTCTGCTGTCATCTCCAAAGCATCAAGCTGACCCTGTTGTATCGGACGCAGATACATTCCCGGGCTTAATCACCTTCCCGTTAGGACCTATGGCAGTTGCAGGTCCTGAACCGCTTTTCTGCCAGTTCGCATGGAACTTGTATGTAAATGTCCCATCAAAGCGTGAGTCGAACTCTTTGTCTGCAAATGTTTCGGTGAACGCTTCCTGAACAGGAGCCATACGTGTCCAAGGTCTGCCGAGTGCAGGAACACAGTCACGCTGTACAGGATTGAAAACGCTTCCGTCAGGTAACGGACCCTGAGAGTCATACACATTACCTGAAAAGCTCTGTGCGTATGCAACGGTGGACGCACACACGGACACCAGTGCCAGCACAACTTTCAAAAGACTTTTTCTCATAACACTTTAAGAACCTGTTTTGAAATGGTTGACGAAAATTATTATAGGTTATTTTCCAGCAGATTTTCTGCTGATTTGAGGGAGCAATGTGGCTCCATTGTAACCGAAAAGCGGTAGAAAAGATGCGGAAAAGAAGCATAAGAATTGAAGTTAATCATTTCAAAACAGGTTCTAAAAATCAGGTAAGTTATTGAATCGTTTTCTCTAATAAACATATGCAATAAATCGCGGTAGAGATACCTGATTTTTCACACGTTAGCATACACTGCGTTAAAAATTGTTAACGACACAAGCTTTTCAGTGAAAAAAAATGCAACATTTGGTAACATCTGTTTACATTTGCAATTATGAGTTCAGGTGAATCCCTGACAGGACTGCTTTTGAAAGAATTTACAAATAACTTGACTGATATTTAATTATTTACATTTAATTCATTACCAAACTATTAAACTTATGAGGAAAAAAATTTTTGCATTTGTTGCAATGTGTCTGATTGTCGCAGGTTCGGCATTCGGACAGTCCCGTACAGTGACCGGTCAGGTAATCTCTGGCAGTGACGATGAACCGCTGATCGGTGTCGCCATTCTGGTTCAAGGAACCGGCAATGGTACCGCTACCGATCTGAACGGTAACTTTACACTGCAGAATGTTCCTGCAAACGCCACTTTGATTGTCTCCTACATGGGTTTCACAACTCAGGAGGTTAAGGCTACACCTAACATGAAGATTGTTCTTCAGGAAGACACTGAGCTTCTGAACGAGGTTGTGGTTATCGGTTACGGCGTCCAGAAGAAGAGCGACCTGACAGGTGCTGTAGGCTCAGTAAACTCAGACGCTCTCAAGTCTCTGTCAACTACTGATGCAGCTACTGCTCTTCAGGGTAAGGTTGCCGGTATCAACATCATCACCGATGGTGCTCCTGGCGCAGCTTCAGAGATTCGTATCCGTGGTATATCTTCAAACGGTGGTAACCTTGCACCTCTTTATATTGTTGACGGTCTGCAGGTCAGCAGCATCCAGTATCTTGACCCTTCAATGATCGAGTCAATGGAAATCCTTAAGGATGGTGCTTCCGCAGCTATCTACGGTGCTGAGGCTGGTAACGGTGTCATTCTGATTACCACCAAGCAGGGACAGACCGGCAAGGCAAGCGTATCCTACACCGGCAAATTCACCAACCAGAACTTCAGGAAGCGCCCTCTGATGAACCGTGACCAGCTCATCGAATACGTTGGTCTTGAGTACATCGATGATCCCCAGTACATGAGCTCACGTCTCGCAGACTATGACTTCAGTCATCCTCTGTATGACAATGGTATCATCGATACTGACTGGATCGGTGCCTATATCGAGCCGACCTGGAGCCAGCAGCACTCACTGAGCATTTCAGGCGGTAACAATCAGGGACATTTCTTCACATCCCTCAACTTTGTCAACAACAATGGTGCCGTCAAGGGTGACAGAGACGTTTACAAGCGCTTCACAGCACAGATAAATGCCGACTACCAGCTCTTCAAGTGGTTGCAGGTAGGTACTACCAACTCTATCGAGAAGTACGAGACCAAGAGCGTTTCACAGCGCGGTTACTCATCTTCATTCGAGTCAGTCATCAACCTTGAGCCTCTCACTCCGACCAACTTTACCGATCCGAGCCAGATGCCGAACGATTTCAGGAATGCTTACGATGCTTATATGAATGGTACATCCAACAAGCGCGTATTCTTTGATGAGGACGGATACCCACTCGCAGCTCCTATGTATTCAGATGTTGAAGGTAACCCGCTTGCCAAGATTCTCGCATCTGACGGAACGAGCAGTGGTTTCAACATCAATGGTACTTTCTTCGCCAACCTTACTCCGGTCAAGGGACTTACCATCACCTCTCGCTTCGGTTACAGAATCAACCAGAGTACCAGCCATAACTACACTGCTCCGTACTATATCGGCCGTGGTTCACAGGACAACTACTCAATCTCAGCAAATGCCAACACCGGTTACTACTACCAGTGGGAGAACTTTGCTAACTACAACGTCACAATCGCAAAGAAGCACGATCTGACTGCAATGATCGGTATGTCATATAAGGAGAACAACAACGATAACATCAGCACAAGTGCCAATGGTTCTAACGGTGCAGAAATCCTTTCAGCAACCGATCCCCAGTTCAGATATATGAGCTATGTAAAGGGTGATGTTACAAAGAGCGTAAGCAACGTTCCTGGCCAGACAGCATCCCTCGCATACTTCGGACGTCTGATCTACAGCTACGACAACCGTTATAGCGTACAGGCTAACTTCCGTGCAGATGCATTCGACTCTTCAAAGCTTCCTGCAAAGAACCGTTGGGGCTACTTCCCATCATTCTCGGCAGGCTGGACAATCAGCAACGAATCATTCATCAAAGACAACATCGACACCGATGTCCTCTCATTCCTGAAACTTCGTGGTTCATGGGGCCGCAACGGTAATGTCAACGTGCTCGGCGGATATCGCTATGCCACAACTATTTCTGTAGGTGACAACTGGTATCAGTATCACGTTGCCAATCAAGGCTCAACATTCGCTTCACATCCTAACTATGCAAATGGTCTTCCTAACCCGGATCTTACCTGGGAGACTTCAGATCAGGTTGACGCCGGTATCGACGCCCGTTTCCTGAACAACCGTCTGACCTTCAGCGCCGACTTCTTCGACAAGAGGACAAAAGACCTTCTGTTCGACATCAACATCCCGACTGAACTTGGTTCAAGCAGGACAACAGTCAACGGCGGTACAGTACTCAACAGAGGTTGGGAGTTCGAGATTGGCTGGAGAGACCGCGTAGGTGCATTCAACTACTCTGTCAATGCAAACTTCACGACTCTGCACAACGAGGTTCTCTCAACAGCAGACCGTGTAGCACGTGTTACCAACGCTGCAGCATCATCTACCAACTATAAGATTCAGAACGCTTTCGAGGCTGGTTATCCTGTATGGTACCTCCTTGGTTACGAGTATGAGGGCGTAGCAGATGACGGTTCAGCCATCATCAAGGATATCAACGGTGACAATCAGATTTCTACAGCAGATTTGACAAACATCGGTACAACTATCCCAACCTTCACTTACGGTATCAACATCAACCTTGAGTACAAGGGATTTGACTTTACCCTCAACGGTTACGGACAGGGTGGAAACAAGATTGTTCCTGTTACCCACCGTACTGGCGTGAAGAACAACTTCAGCTACTATCTGGAGAACTCCTGGACAAAGGACAACACAAGCGCAAAGCTTCCTGCTCCTGACAAGGTTCTTGCTGCAGACAGCCCATTCTGGTCATCAAGCGGAAACACTTTCAGTGGCAACTACTTCCGCATCCAGACTCTTCAGTTAGGTTATACCATTCCTTCAAGAATTACAAAGAAGGCTGCCATCAGCAACCTGCGTCTCTATGTATCTCTTGATGACTTCTTCACTATTACCAACTATCCGGGACTCGATCCTGCAACAGCATCTGTCAACTCTACCAATGCTGCAGGTCTTGACTGGGGTTCATACCCGACAATGCAGAAGCTTGTCCTTGGTATCAATCTTACATTCTAATCTCGTAAAGAATAAAGAATATGAAAAAGATATTATCCTCAATTCTTGTTGTAGCTGCAGTTTTTGCAGTTTCATCTTGTGAGAAGAATCTTGACATCCAGCAGAAGGGCGTTGTTACCGAAGAAGATTTCTACAATACTGATGCTGATGCCGAGGCTCTCCTCGCCAACATGTATGCCAGTTGTTTCGGTGGTGACGGTATCGCCGGAACAGAGGGTATCTACAACCCGCAGCTTATGCTTTTCAACTACTCGTCAGACGATATTCTCGCTGCCGGTGGTGACGCAGGAGACCATGCAGGATTCCGCGAATATGATGAGTTCCGCTATGACAATGCAAACGATGCATTGAAGCAGCTGTACAATGGCTATGCAAACTCAATCCTTGCAGCCAACTTCATCATTTCCAATTTTACAAATGAGAACATGCATAGTGCAGAGCCTAAGCACACAAGCGATGTAACAGAAAAATGTGTTGCAGAGGCAAGGGTATTCCGCGCATACATGCATATGATGATGGCTCTTACCTGGTACCAGCCGAACATCGTAACCCGTCTTCTTGCTCCGGATGAACTTCCTGTTCAGGCTGAAAGCCAGAAGCAGGTTCTTGACTGGGTTATCAGCGAGTGCGATGCAGCCATCAAATCTGGAAAACTTTATAAAAAGACAACGAAGGACGACAAAGATGCCACCGCACGTATGACTGTAGGTTTCGCAGAGTTCGTTGCAGGTAAGGCTGCTATGTTCAACGGAGATTATCAAACTGCATACAGTTATCTGGGAGCACTTGTAAAGGACGAAGCTTATGCCCTCGTTCCTTCACAGGATTTCTGGAAACTTACACACGCTGCCGGTGACGGCAACACGGAGGTGCTCTTTGCTCCGAACATCATCGAAGACCCGAACTTCACAGCTAACGCATGGGGTTCAGGTGCACCTATCCAGCGTGGCCGTTGGATGATTGCCGATGTTCTCTGCTGGCGTACTGACGCTTTGGCTTCAACTCCTACTGTCTGTGAGAATCTGCCTGGAGCAGGTGGCGGTTGGAACGGTGGTGCTATCCAGGAGAATTTCGCACAGAAGTTCCTTAATCACGATGGAAAATCACCTCGTCGTCTTGCAACATTCCTCACAGAGGACGAATTCCTCTATGAAATGGATTGGAGCGGTTCAAGTGTCAACGATGGCACTCTTGAAGAGAAGAAGGCTGACCCCAACCGTGGTATCAAGAATACAAGTGGTGTTTACAGCCACGGCAAATTCTTCGAGTGGAAGAGGATGGTTTGGCACAACATACCTAGACTGGTTCTTGCCAAGGGTGATGACCCGAAGAACTACATGAGTGATGATTTCGGTCTTGGACCAAACTCAAACATCAGCAACCTTTGTATGGCTCGTCTGGGAGAGGCTCTGCTTCTCTATGCTGAGGCTTGTTTGGAATTAGGAAAAGATTCCGAAGGACTTGATGCACTTAAGAGAATTCAGTTACGTGCAGGTATTCCTGACGAGAATGTCAGCGGAAAGCTTACAAAAGAAGCTATTATGGAAGAAAAGCAGTATGAACTCTGGTTCGAAGGCTGTCGTTTCCATGACCTCGTACGTTGGTCAGCCAAGAACTGGGTAAATCTTGACGATGTATTCAACAAGTCAAAGATTCACGACAATATCCCAACCGTTACCGACAAATATTTCCCGGTAACCGATGGCAAACCTAATCAGCCAAATCACGAACTTGCTGTCACCTATACTAAAGCTATATTCAACCCATTTGAAAGCAAATACGAGTACTTCCCATTCCCGCGCGATATCAAGACAGGTAATCCTAACCTTCAGGATGTCCGTGGCTGGAGTGAGAACAATTAATTCTTTCGGATAATCTTTTTTCAGGCGCCCTCATTTGAGGACGCCTGATTTTTTTATATCTTCGGACTGGAAATAGACTTCTTATGAAAGTATCCAAAGACAAATATTTTATTGCAGCAGCATTTCTGGTCTCCTTCGCATTTTTCGCTTTCGCATATCCATACCATCTAATTCGCAGGGAGCAGCTGACACTCTTCCTGTACGATATACCATACATATTCAGGACCTACAGCGGGAGCGGATGCATTGCCCGTTTTATAGGCGATTTTGTGGAGCAGCTCTATTGCTACAGATTAATCGGACCACTGATAGTCTCGCTGCTCCTGGCTGCTACAGACGTACTTTCATATAAAATAGCACGTAATTTTACAGGGAAAAGGGCATCTTTCGCTATTGCCCTGCTGATATTCATCTGGTCATTACTGAGAGAGACTGAATCGCTCTTCATTACCCGATATACGATTGCAATAGCAGGCTATCTGTTCTGCATTCATTGCGCACTGAAATTCAGGAAACCCTTAATGAAGATATGCGCCACAATTGTTTTCCTGCTGATCGGCATCGGCATTTTCGGCAAGCCGTACCATAAGAATTACGGAAAGCTGATTGGCAGGCCCGATTTTGAATACGAGAAGCTGATAGCAATGGATGTCGAGTCCTATAGGGAAAACTGGGACAAGGTACTTGATATATCCAAAAGCCACCTGTTGTACAACGAAGCCTGCTATCTGCACAATCTTGCTGCTGCAAAGAAAGGGAAATTGGCAGTAAAGCTGTTCACTCACCCTCAGAATTATGCAAACGGACTTTTCCTTATGGTCAACGAGGTCACTCCGTTCTCGAACAGTATGGCAGGAGAGGTATGGTATCATCTCGGCAATATGACGCTGGCAGACCAGAGCGCGATGGTATCATTGCAGTTCTCGCCCAAACATACTGGAGTCAGATACATCCGCAGGCTCGCAATGATAAACCTTATATCCGGGCAATACGGTTCAGCTGAAAAATATCTGAAGATGCTCAGCAAGACACTCCTGTACCGCAAGTGGGCTATAAGCATGATGCCTGATAATCAGAGCGATGAAATGCGCAGGAATCTGGCAGAAATGCGCAGGAATCTGGTCTGCGATGACTTGGTCTCAAGCAGCAACAGTTACAGGCTCCTACTCCAGAAACTGCTTGAAGCGAACCCTAATAATATTATGGCAAGGGAGTATATTCTATGCTATGATCTGCTGACATACAACCTTGACGCATTTATCGAAGACTACATTCCCGGGAAAGACAAGGCCGGCATATATCAGGAGGCGGCTCTGATATGGCTGAACATCCAATACAACAGGGGCAGGATTGACGAGGTCGATTTCTCTGACTATGGTATAGCTGATGCTACCATTGAAAGGTTCAGAAAGTTCAGTCGGATGCCGGAACTGTACAAAAACACCTATTTGTATTATTACACGAGTGCAATCGAAGAATGATATGAAAAGGACTTACAAGATATTGATTTCTTCCTTAATCGGAATCCTGGTTGCAGGCTGTACAAGACCTCTGTCTGATTCGTTATACGGAAGCGAAGGGCCGGCCATCATATACCCTGACTACAAGGACATCACCATTCCGCCCAACATCGCTCCGCTAAACTTTCATTATGCAGTAAAAGGTGCTTGCAAGGCATCTACGACCTTTACCATCGGTGACAGGAGTGTGACGAAACGTGGTGTAGAAGTGAAATGGAGCGTCAGACAATGGAAGCGATTTATAGCAGAGTCGGCAGGCGAGACAATTTCGGTAAGTTCGACAGTCCGGGTAGGTGATCGGACGATAAATGACTCTTGGTCCGTGTATGTGAGCAGGGACAGTATCGATTCGTATCTGACCTACAGACTAATTGAGCCGGCATATCAGATGTGGAACGAAGTGTCCATTATGGAACGCAACATCGGGAATTTCAGCGAACGTGTCATCTGCGACTTCAAGCATACGGACAATTCCTGCATGAACTGCCATATCCACAGCGGACAGCGTGGCGATTTGTCGATGTTCTACATCAGAGGCAAACGCGGCGGAGCCATTCTGAATCGCGACGGACAAATCAGAAAGCTCAATCTTAACACAGACGGAATGCTGTCAGGCACTGTATACGGCGAGATTCACCCATCCGGACGTTTCGGAGTCTTTTCCACCAATATAGTTATTCCGAGTTTCCACTCGATGGCCGGCAAAAGGATGGAAGTCTATGACACCGAATCGGACCTGACAGTAGCAGACTTTGACAGTAACAGGATGATAAACCTTCCTGAGTTTGCAAGAAAGGACAAGCTGGAGACCTTCCCCTGCTTCTCTGCTGATGGCAAATATGTATTCTTCTGCATAGCAGACACACTCTCCCTCCCGGAACAGATCGAGCATCTCAGATATTCCCTGGTAAGAGCTCAGTTCGACACTGAAAACGGATATATCGTTGAGCCGGTTGATACCATCTGGAACGGAGCGGAGCACAACGCATCGGCATGTCATCCCAAGGCATCGCCGGACGGACGCTGGGTAATGTTCACCAACGCTTCATACGGCACCTTCCCTATCAACCACAGCGAGAGTGCCCTGAATATGGTGAACCTGCAGACCGGTGAAGTCAGCACGCTTGACGCGGTCCATGGTGACAAGTCCGACACCTATCACAGCTGGTCATCCGACAGCCGCTGGTTCGTATTTGCCAGCAAGCGCGGGGACGGACAGTACGGCAAGCCGTATTTCTGCCATATTGATGAGAACGGCAATCCATCCAAGCCATTCGTACTGCCACAGAAATCGGCCTATTATTACGAGTACAATCTGAAATCGTTCAATATCCCGGACTTAGGCAAAACGCCTGCCGGAATAACCCTCAAGGATGCTGCCCGGATATACAAATCCGTGAGCGAGCCGTTCGATAATTGACATACCTTTGCTGCACAAAAGAATCTGTTCTGATATGAATACCGTTTCCAATAATGACAAAGGTCCTTTGACCGTCTGGAAGGATTTCACTCTCTGGGATCTCTTCATCATACTCGGCTTCACGCTGACAAGTCTGGCGGTGAGCATTGTCACAGGACAGTTCTCCGCACTCAGCTACGCGGGAGGGACCCTCAGCATACTCTGCGTTATCTTCGGAGCTAAAGGACACATGCTGAACTTCCTGTTCGGACTGCTCGGTTCGCTGATATTGGGCTTAATCATGTTCCGTTCCGGGATATATGCGATGGCCGCCTTCTACATACTCTACAATGTTCCGATGCAGTTCATCGGATGGATCAAGTGGAGGAAACGGCGTCTCGCTCCCGAAGCCAATGTTGTTAAAACCCGCTGGATGAGCTGGCCGCAGAGAGCACTTATGTTCGGATCCACCATCCTTCTCATTCTCGGTTTCTACCTCATTCTGGACAGGTTCACTGATGATGCACAGCCACTGAGCGATGCCTCGGCAGTATCAGTAGCCATCGTCACGCAGTTCGTACTGATTTTCGCATTCATAGAGCAGTGGTTCCTCTGGATTGCGATGGATATAGTAATGGGAATAGTCTGGAGCATCTCATGGAAGGCAGGAACACCTCATGCCGCCATACAGTTCGTACTCGAGATGTTTTACCTGATCAACGCCGTCCGGGGAATATTCCTCTGGATGAAACTGGAGAAGAATAATGGCAACAAATAAGGACAAGACCGTTTTCGTCTGCTCCAACTGCGGCTACGACTCGCCGAAATGGAGCGGTAAATGCCCGTCCTGCGGGCAGTGGAACACATTTGTGGAGCAGACTGTCAAAGCTGTTCCCGCAGCCGCTGCAGTCAGAAAAAGCGCATCCGCCGGAAATTGTGGCAATGCGGTTCAGAGACCGCGCCGCCTGAGTGAGATTGAGACGGGCAGCGAGCCCCGCATAGCCATGAATGACGGAGAACTGGACCGTGTACTGGGCGGAGGACTGGTTCGAGGTTCACTGGTACTGCTGGGCGGCGAACCGGGCATAGGAAAATCCACTCTGATTCTCCAGACGGTCATGGGGCTGGGTGGAATGAACATACTCTATGTGTCGGGCGAGGAAAGCGCACGGCAGATAAAGATGCGTGCGGAAAGATTGGCTGAACATACTGCTGATTCGGAAGACATTTCCATTGATAATGACGGTCTGATGATTCTCTGCGAAACATCGCTTGAGAACATCTATGATAATATCAGGCAGACAAGTCCTGAACTGGTTATTATTGATTCCATACAGACCATCAGTTCGGAGTATGTGGATTCGTCAGCAGGAAGCATCACACAGATACGCGAATGTGCGGCATCGCTGCTGAAATACGCCAAGGAGAGCGGAACTCCGGTCATACTCATCGGACACATCACCAAGGAGGGAAGCATAGCAGGGCCCAAGATTCTGGAACATATCGTAGATACCGTCATTCAGTTCGAAGGTGACCAGCACTATCTGTACCGCATACTCCGTCCTATCAAGAACAGATTCGGAAGCACCGGTGAAATCGGCATCTATGAAATGCGTCAGAATGGTCTGAGGCAGGTCAGCAACCCATCTGAGCTGCTGCTGTCGGACAGTCATCAGGGCATGAGCGGGGTAGCCATTGCCAGTACTCTGGAAGGAGTCCGGTCATTTCTCATCGAGGTGCAGGCGCTGGTCAGCACTGCCGTCTATGGAACCCCGCAACGCAGTGCCATCGGCTACGATGTGAAGCGAATGAATATGCTGCTGGCGGTGCTGGAGAAGAGGGTCGGCTTCAAACTCGGTCAGAAGGACGTGTTCCTGAACATTGCCGGAGGCATACGTGTGAATGACCCGGCCATTGACCTGGCTGTCATCACTGCAATTCTGTCAAGCAATCTGGACGTGGCTGTTGACAGGACCATCGCAATGGCGGGCGAGGTCGGTCTGTCGGGCGAGATTCGTCCCGTCAGCCGTATTGAGCAGCGCATCAGCGAGGCGCAGAAACTCGGATTCGGACAGATTATCATTCCTAAAAACAATATGCACGGACTGGACAAGTCCAAATACAATATTGAACTAATTCCGGTTCAGAAGGTCGAGGAGGCCTTCCGTAACATTTTCGGATAATTTCCTGACAGTCATGATCAAGGAGATACAGATGCGGCTTGAACCGCAATTCGCTTATAATGAGCAGGTTCTAAAAGAGAGCGTGTCGCGCGAGTGCGCCATTGACAAGCGTACCATCACCAGTGTGCGCACACTCAAGAAAAGCATCGATGCCCGTCAGAAGAGAGTCTATGTCAACCTGACTCTGAGGGTTTTCATTGGTGAGGAGCCGCCACAGGAAGAATTCAGTTACATAGATTACCCGATCGTAGATGGCAGGCCGCAAGTCATTGTCGTAGGCGCTGGTCCAGGTGGACTTTTTGCGGCACTGCGACTCATTGAACTGGGGCTTCGTCCCATCATCGTGGAGCGCGGCAAGAACGTGCATGACCGCAAAGTCGATATTGCAGGAATCACCCGCACACACAAGATAGACCCGGAATCCAACTACAGTTTCGGTGAAGGAGGTGCCGGTGCTTATTCCGATGGCAAGCTCTACACCCGGAGCAAAAAACGCGGCAGCACCGACCGTATTCTGAACATCTTCTGCCAGCACGGAGCCAGTCCGGCAATTCTGTCCGACGCACATCCCCACATCGGAACCGACAAACTTCCGCGTGTCATAGAGAATATGCGCGAAACCATAATACGATGTGGCGGCGAAGTGCATTTCCAGACAAAGATGACTGAACTGATAGTGCGTGACGACAGCGTTATTGGTATCAGAGCGGTGAGTCAGAACGGTGAATGCGAGTTTATGGGCCCTGTAATTTTAGCCACAGGTCACTCAGCACGCGATGTTTACCGCAATTTTGCGGCAAACGGCTATGGCATAGAAGCCAAATCATTGGCAGTGGGATGCCGTCTGGAGCATCCGTCCGAACTCATTGACTGCATACAGTATCACAACCGCTACGGTCGCGGCAAGTATCTGCCTGCGGCGGAATACAGTTTCGTCACCCAAGTAGATGGACGCGGCGTATATAGTTTCTGTATGTGTCCGGGCGGATTCGTTGTACCGGCAGCATCAGGCCCGCAACAGATTGTCGTGAACGGAATGTCACCATCAGGGCGCAACTCCCGCTGGAGCAATTCCGGAATGGTTGTAGAAACTCATGTTGAGGACATCGTGCAGAACGAAGCGGAACTGAACGACCCGCTCGTGATGATGCGCTTTCAGGAGGAACTGGAGAAACAGTGCTGGCAGGCCGGCAACATGCGTCAGACTGCCCCAGCACAGCGCATGACCGATTTCGTGAACAGCAAACTCAGCTTCGACCTGCCGGAGAGTTCCTATGCCCCCGGCCTGGTATCCTCCCCACTCCACTTCTGGATGCCGAAGTCAGTCGCCTCACGTCTGCGTCAGGGCTTCATTCAGTTCGGCAAGAGTTGCCGGGGATTTCTCTCGTCACAGGCCACGATGATTGCAGTCGAAACCCGTACCTCCTCTCCCTGCCGCATAATCCGTGATGCCGAGACCCTGCAACACGTCACTCTGCGCGGTCTGTTCCCATGCGGCGAAGGTGCCGGTTACGCCGGCGGCATAGTATCCTCAGCCATCGATGGCGAACGCTGCGCCGATTCCGCTGCAGCCTACCTCGGAAACAGGTTCAAATAACATCCATTCATAAAGACAGCACCCGTAGCGATGACGACAGAAGAATTCGGGATTAAGGATGCAACTGCACTATGCCGTCCACGCGACATTGACAGTCACAAAGGCTCCTACGGCCACGGGCTTCTGATAGCAGGCAGCTACGGAATGGCCGGAGCCGCAATAATGGCTGCACAGGCCTGTATCAGAAGCGGTATCGGACTGCTGACCGTCTCCACTCCGGAATGCAACCGCAGCATACTTCAGACCGCAGTTCCCGAAGCAATGGTCCGTACAAACGGGGCACAGCACTGGGAAACCGTACCCGAACATTGGACCGACACCATTACCGATATCACCACTCTGCAGAAGATCCATTCCGCCATTGCAATAGGTCCCGGACTCGGGATTTCGGAGCAGACATCGGTGGTATTACTGAATTTTCTGACATGCATACATAACCTTGCAGGACATTCATCTGTCATTCTTGATGCCGATGCCTTGAACATAATCGCATCGTCCGACCGTCTGGATTTGCTGGAAGGAAGTATCATCACACCACATCCTGGAGAGTTTGACCGGCTTCTGAAATGCTGCAGCCAGTCATACGACAAGTCCCGACGTGCAGTGCAGGCATCAGAGTTCGCCGCACAATACAACTGTCATGTAATTCTGAAAGGCCACGCGACGGTAGTGGCATCGCCCAGCGGTGACATTTCCGTCAACACCACCGGCAATCCCGGCATGGCCACAGGCGGCAGCGGAGATGTCCTGACCGGCATGTTGCTGGCACTCTGCGCACAGGGCTTCAAGCCATACGATGCCACCCGGCTCGGCGTTTTCATACACGGTCTGGCCGGTGATATTGCCGCCGACCGTCTCGGACAGATATCAATGGCAGCAACTGACATCACAGTATTTCTGCCTGAAGCGTGGAAACGCGCAGCAGAACGCCGATAGTTTTCACAGGTTACATTTTTTTATGTATGTTTGCAATCAGGCAATTCACTAATTATTAATATCGATATGAAAAAGATTCTCTTCACATTTGCCACACTGACTGCAGCATTTGTTCTGTGCGGACACGTTTCGGCCGAAGAAGTAAACAGCAGGACCATTGATGAAGGCGGCTCCGGGCCGTACAAAGCTGTCATCGTAAATGACGACGCTATCACAACTCACACCATTTACCGTCCTCAGGATCTCAGCGTATTCAAGAAAGGGAATCTGCTGCCCGTCCTCGTTTGGGGAAACGGAGGATGTGCCAACTCTTCGTCCAGCCATATCAATTTTCTTAACCAGATTGCATCTCAAGGCATCATTGTCATTGCCATAGGTCCAATGCCCGAGGAACGTCCTCAGGGAGGATTCAGAGGCGGCATGGGAGGCGGCAGCAGCACACAGTCAAGCCAGCTGACCGAAGCTATGGACTGGATTATTGCGCAGAATGCTGACAAGAACAGCCAGTATTACGGAAAGATTGACACAAAGAACATTGCCGCAGCAGGTATGTCCTGCGGAGGTCTGCAGGCGCTCGAAGTCAGCAAGGATCCGAGGCTCAAAACTGTCATGATCTGCAACAGCGGTCTGTTAAACAACGGCGGTGGCGGTGGCCCGATGATGGGAGGAATGCCTAATATGCCGAAGGAGGATCTTGCAAAGATTCACACTCCTATCATCTATATACTTGGCGGTCCGACTGACATCGCTTACGAGAACGGTATGGATGATTTCAAGCGCATTGATCACGTCCCCGCTTTTGCATGTAATCTCAATGTCGGTCACGGCGGCACATATACCCAGCCCTACGGCGGTGAATTCGGTGTGGTAGCTACCGCATGGCTCAACTGGCAGCTCAAGGGCAATCAGGAAGCAGGCGCACTCTTTACCGGCAAAACCTGCGGTCTGAGCCTACGAGAAGGCTGGACCTGCGAGAAGAAGAATATCGACTGATTCCATTGAATTAGCCGAGTGCGCACTGCACGAGTAACAAATACAAAAAAGAATGAAAAGGTTCGGAATAGCACTGAATCAACCAACCAATTAATCTACTTTTATATGAAATCATTCAGACTGACAGTAATTGCTGCATTGGCAATGTGCGTAAGCTGCTCCACTCAGCAGGCACAGAACAATGAGACCCGTAGCAGAATCCTTGAAGAGGGAGGAAGCGGTGCTTACAAGGCCGTCATGGCAAGCGATTCAACCATCGCCACTCACACTATTTTCCGTCCGCAGGACCTTGGTGCCTTCGGCAAGGACAATCTCCTCCCTGTCCTGGTATGGGGCAATGGAGCGTGCAACAACTCTCCCTGGGAGCATCTGAACTTCCTGAACGAGATTGCATCCAACGGATTCCTCGTGGTGGCAATCGGCCCTATGCCTGAGGAAGGTCAGCGCGGCGGCGGACGCTCGGAATCAAGCCAGCTCATCGACGCAATAAACTGGACATGCGCTCAGAATGCCGACAAGACAAGCATCTACTACGGCAAACTTGACCTGGACAACATTGCCGCAGCCGGTATGTCATGCGGTGGCCTCCAGACTCTGGACATCTGCAAGGAACCGCGTCTGAAGACTATGATGATCTGCAACAGCGGTCTGTTCAAGGCCACGAATGCCGGCAGCGCAGTTCCCGGTATGCCGATGCCCAAAAAGGAGTCTCTGAACGACATCCACACTCCAATCATCTACATCCTCGGCGGCCCGACCGACATCGCCTACGAGAACGGTATGGATGACTTCGAGAACATAAACCACGTACCTGCATTCGCAGCCAACTTCCCGGTCGGTCACGGCGGCACCTACTCCCAGCCCAACGGCGGTGAATTTGCAGTAGTAGCCACAGCATGGCTCAAGTGGCAGCTCAAGGGCGATGCCGAAGCAGGCACCTTCTTCACCGGCGAACCGTGCGCTCTCAGCCTGCGCGAAGGCTGGACCAC
>JAKSIX010000048.1 GCA_024398595.1 Bacteroidaceae bacterium
TCAACTACGCTATATGGTGAAAAATGTGCTGTGAACGGAGCCTGTCCCCTGTTCACACGCAGGACCGACTTCATGGAGCACGAAGACTGGACCGAAGTCGAGATACGTAACAGCTCGAACAAGGGGACAGGCCAGTTCTAATTTCAGTTGTCAGAACTCGAAATTGTATCCGAGGCTGACGGCGAATGTGAGATTGTCGAATGCAGTATCAAAGTTTGTCTGACCCGTACACTTGGTAACAGGAATGTTCACGCGTGCATCTACGATGAATTTGCAGAATTCGTATGAGATGCCTACCGGAATCTGCATCTGGAAATTCTCCGACAAATCTTTATTGATGTCAGATGTCAGGTCGCCTATAGTTTCTTTTGCTGAAAGCAGGAATCCCGGCATGACACCAACCTTGAGTGCCAGACCGTTGGCAACGTAGAAATTGGCGAGGACGGGAACTGTCAGATAGTTGAAGTTCTCTTTGGAATCCTGTGTTTCTCCGTTCTGGGTCAGATTGAATTTTGAACCCTGCTGCTGGTAGAACAGACCTACTGACGGCTGCAGCCATTTCAGTGCCTGAAATCCGAATTCTGCGCCGCCGGTGAAACCTGCCTTTGCGTTAGACTTGAGTGAAGATACGGTTTCTCCTCCGAATGTTAATTCCTGACTGTAATTCCATGTGGAAATCGAGATACCAGCCATAGGACGGAGCATCAGTGTGCCCTTTTCAGGAGTTTGGGCGTTCATGCCGAGAGCTACGGTCAACGCAGCAAGTGCCAACAATAATTTTTTCATAATCTGATGTATTTGAGTTGATGTCATTTGTCGGATTGTCTGATTACCGCCGCGAAGGTAGTAGTTTTGTCTGAACATTTTCTTAACTTTGCAAGAATAAAGAAAACGCAAACAAACTGATGAAGACTGCAATTCTGCTTCTGCATTGTCCTGACAAACTGGGAATCATTGCGGAGATGACAAAATTCATAACTGACAATAACGGAAATATCGTCTATCTGGACCAGTATGTCGATACTGTCGATAAGATGTTCTTCATGAGGATAGAGTGGGAGCTGGAGAATTTCCTCATTCCACAGGATAAGATAGCAGAATACTTCAAGACTCTGTATTCAATCCGCTATGACGTGGAGTTCGATCTGTACTTCTCGGACAGGAAGCCGCGTATGGCCATATTCGTGAGCAAGATGAGCCATTGCCTGTATGACCTGCTGGCACGCTACGAATCGGGCGAACTCAATGTGGATATTCCCTGCATAGTAAGCAATCACGAGGATATGCGCTATGTGGCAGACCAGTTCGGCATTCCGTATTACGTGTGGAGCATCAATAAGGATCATTCCAACAAGGCCGAGGTGGAGGCTGCCGAGATTGGACTGCTGGAGCGCGAGAAAGTTGATTTCATAGTGCTGGCCAGATATATGCAGATAATAAGCGATGGGATGATAGAGAAGTATCCTAACCGGATAATCAATATTCATCATTCGTTCCTGCCGGCGTTCGTAGGCGCGAAGCCGTATCATCAGGCATATCAGCGTGGTGTGAAGATTGTGGGTGCTACAAGCCATTATGTTACGGCTGATTTGGATGCCGGGCCTATCATCGAGCAGGATGTGGTACGCATCACTCACAAGGATACGCCTGACACTCTGGCGCAGAAGGGCAGTGACCTGGAGAAAATAGTGCTGTCGCGTGCCGTGAAGAAGCACGTGGAGCACAAGGTACTGACATTTAACAACAAGACTATAATTTTCAGTTGATGGCGATGGATAGGACAGCTTATTTTGAAGCAAGGTTGCAGAAGGATTTCCAAAAATACATCATATTGCGCGAGAATGGCAAAAGCGCGGATGAGATAGCTGACGCTCTTGAAGTGACGGCAAGCGGACTGATGGGAAGTGAGGTCTTGCGCAAACTCCGTGATGAGTCATCAAGGGAAATGAAGGATCTGATAGAGCGCGAGTTCTCTTTTGACAAGATAAAAGACGGGGATTCGTTCGTGCGCACATTGCCCGAAGGGTTCGGACCGGAACTCATCACCAAGGTGGTGGATGAATACCGGGCTTTCCTGAAATCCGACAGGATGGCCAAGCCTGAGGCTAGGGTCTGTGAACTGCTTGTCAGGAAAATAGAGAAGGAAGCCTGGCGTTCCGGGCTCGTGAATCTGTCGGCAGGAATACATCTGTTCCTGAACAGGACAGCGGCCAAGGCGCGTGAGTACAGGGCTTGTATACGTCCCGCTGATTATAGAAAGGAACTTGACTCACTTTACGGGAAGGCCGGAAAGCATTCGCTGTTCTCGAATCATACGGACGATATCATAGCGCTCAGAAGCTGTATGAAGAATGCCGCCGAGCTGGAGTGCGGCAATGCTACCAGTATGGATGTGGCTGATTTCCTCCAGTCAATAGCTGACAACGGCCGCCTGAAGGAGATTGCGGACTATGTTGACAGCATAGTCGGTTATGTCGCGCAGCTTAAGGCCAAGTCCGCCGATATTGAGCCTGATGAAAGAATAGATGCAGAATATGAGAGGATTGTCCCGATAAAGTTCTATTCCAGAAATATCGAAAAGGTGGATGAGTACAAGGCTTTCTATATGTCGGCAATGTATGCTCTTGCCCGCTATGAGGATACATTAGGCAGCAAGGGCTATCTGTCCGGCGGTGAGATTACGGTATTTACCGGATTCCCGCAGAAAGAACCGTCTGTACTTGTCGCGGATATTATTTCAATGCTTACGGATTTTGCGGTGTCAATGCCTTTGAGATAAGATTAAAATGGTTACGGAAGAGGAAATCAGAAAATCGGCGGAGAGTGTGTTTGATGTGATGCGCGAGCGTGTCACTCCTGAGGATATGGAGAGAATACACAGCGCATTCAAGTTAGCCTTGGAGGCTCACAGCAATCAGAAACGCAATACGGGTGAACCTTATATAATACACCCAATAGCTGTGGCTAAAATCGTAGCCGAAGAGCTGGAGCTTGGCGCGAATGCGGTCATTGCGGCTTTCCTGCACGATGTTGTGGAGGATACGCCATATACGCTTGATGATATCAGGGAGCGTTTCGGTGATGATGTCAGGTTTCTGGTGGATGTGGTGACCAAACGCAAGAAAACTCAGGACGGACAGTCCAACCAGGTGGAGAACTTCCGCCAGATAATGGACTCTGTGCATTACGATATACGTGCCCTTATGATAAAGTTGGCCGACCGCCTGCACAATATGCGTACTCTCGACTCAATGCGTCCTGACAAACAGATGAAGATAGCCGGTGAGACAGATTTCTTCTATGCTCCGCTTGCCAACAGGCTCGGCCTCTATCATGTCAAGTCTGAGCTGGAGAACCTGTCGTTCAGATTCCGTTGCCAGAGGGATTACGAGACTTTGGACCGTCAGCTGGCAGAGGACAAGATAAAGACAGAGGGGGATGTGGCGTCGTTCACTCAGGAGATAGAGTCAATCCTCAAGGAGAAGGGTATCAATGCGAGAATACAGGTCAGATACCGTAAGCCGTACAGTATATGGCGCGATATGCACGAGGACAATGTGGATTTCGCGCGTGTGGAGTTCAAACACTATATCCGCGTGATATATACCCCGGAAGAGCCGTGGAGCGAGAAGGATACCAGTCTCTTCATATATTCGTCGCTGACAGACCGCTTCCGTGAGCGTCCGGGCAGTGTGGTGAACTACATAGACAATCCTAAGGAAAATGGCTACCAGAGTTTTCACGTGAAGCTGCTTGGCCGTCCGGGATGCTGGGAGGAACTGCACATCTCATCGGAACGTATGCTCAGGAACTCCCGTTTAGGATGCATAGTCAAGACGAACGAGGAGAGCATGAAGCAGTGGCTCGGCAAGCTTCAGGAAATTCTGAAGGATATGGCCGAGCATCGTGACACCGAGGGCTTTATGGAGGGCGTGTCAAGTTCTTTCTACAATGAGGATATATATGTGCTGACTCCGAAGGGACGTGTGGTGATACTCCCTAAGGACGCGACTGCCATAGATTTCGCATACGAACTTCACACAGACATAGGCGACCACGCCCAGTATGCCCGTATCAACGGCAAGCTGGCATCAATCAAAACGGTGCTGCATCGTGGCGACTGCGTAGAAATCGGCACCAACGAAGAAGTGCATCCGACAGAGGACTGGCTGAATTATGTAAAGAGTTACAAGGCAAAGAATCATCTCCATAAGTGCGTAATCCACGAATCGACAGATGAATATGACCTTTGCAACGTGTGCCATCCGCTGCCGGGCGATGAGGTGATAGGTTTCAAGGACAAGGACGGTAGGGTGATGCTCCATTCGCGTCATTGTCCTGAAGCTATAAAACTGGCTTCAGAGAGTGGGGATTCAATAGTCTCTGTCGATTTCAAGAAGAATATGTCCAAGGTCTATCCTGTCAGACTGAGGATTGTAGCTATTGACAGGTATCATCTGCTGCACGATATGGTGGATTGCATTGTGGAGCACCGCAGACTTTCAATATCAAGCATACATACCTATACGCAGGATCAGATTGTGACCTGCATCATAGACTTCGGTGTACATTCAGCAGATGAACTGGAGGAGACAATTGCCAGTATCTCAGGAATTTCCGGAATTGATGAAGTACAGCGGGTCGAGTTGGAACCTGTATTGAAATAGATTAATCAAAGGAAATATATATGGCAAAGTACAACTGGAAATTCTCCACGATTGGTGGAGTCACGAGAGTAAACATTGACAGTGGCAGGGACATAGAGCATTTGGCAGAACTTGACCAGAAGCTGTGGACAGTCCTGAGTTGTCCTGTGAAAGGTCTTGAGCTTGACGGGAAGACTTTGGAAATGGTCGATGCCGATGGCGACGGCAGGATTCATGTGAATGATGTCATCGCAACAGTAGAGTGGCTTAAAAAGGCTTTGGGAAATTTGGATGTCCTGCTCAAGAGGGAGGACAGCTTACCGTTCTCGGCTTTCAACGACAAGACGGAAGAAGGACAGGCTCTTCTGGCATCGGCCAGACAGATTCTGTCAAATCTCGGTATCACCAAGGAGAGCATTTCTGTAGCTGACACATCGGACAGTATCGCGATATTTGCCAATACCAAACTTAACGGTGACGGAATCGTAACACCGGAAAGTACTGACGATGAGGGTTTGAAGGATGTTATATCGAAGGCCGTGGCTACAGTCGGTTCCGTTCAGGACCGTAGCGGCGTGGCGGGTATCAACTCGGAGCTTGCAGAGAAGTTCTACGCAGAGCTGGCCGCATATACAGCGTGGATTGATGCCGGACATGCAGACAAGGCGATATTCCCGTTCGGAAACGACACAGAGGCCGCATGGAGTGCCTGTATGGCTGTGAAGGATAAGATTGCCGATTATTTCATGCGCTGCAAGCTGGCTGATTTCCATAGTGACAGCGTATCGGTGCTGGATGTGACATCCGACAGAATAGGTGCTATAAGCGACCGTAATCTTTCCTCTTGCATTGGCGATATTGCAGAGTATCCTCTTGCCAAGGTGACGTCATCGCAGATGCTTCCATTGAAGAACGGAATCAATCCTGCCTGGAAAGCTCAGATAGGCACACTGAGGACTTTGGTGTTGGACAAGGTCATGGCAGGCAAGGATGAACTGTCAGAGTCCGACTGGCTGTCAGTACTTGCGGGATTCGATGCTTACAACGCCTGGAAGGATAGTGAGGCAGGACAGAGCGTATCATCGTTAGGCTATGATACGGTGCACAGGATATTCTCTGATAACCGCAAGGATGACCTGCTGAAGCTGATTGGTGAGGATCTTGCACTGAAGGCTGAGAGCGAGTCGATAGATCAGGTCAACAGGCTCACACACCTGAACCGTGACTTTTATACTCTGCTTTGCAACTTCGTTACTCTGAAGGATTTCTATTCACGCAAGGAACTGGCTATATTCCAGGCTGGTACATTGTATGTGGACCAGCGTAGCTGCGATTTGTGCATCAAGGTGAGTGATATGTCAAAGCATACGTCAATGCCTGATCTGAGCAATATGTTCATAGTCTATTGCAACTGCGTGTCGAAGCATAGTGCGGAGACGATGACCATTGCCGCCGTAATTACAAACGGCGATGTGAATGATTTGCGGGAAGGTAAAAATGCTGTATTCTATGACCGTAGCGGCAATGATTGGGATGCTACCATAACAAAGGTAGTGGATAATCCTATAAGTGTGCGTCAGGCCTTCCTGCGTCCATACCGCAGATTCGGACAGTTTGTAGAGGAGTCAATAAACAAGTTTGCATCGGACAAGGATGCAAAGGTTATGGCAAGCCTTAATTCGGCAGTAACAGCAAAGGTTGAGGGTGGCGAGGCTAAACCGCCATTCGATATAGCCAAGTTTGCCGGTATCTTTGCTGCAATAGGCCTTGCGTTCACAGGTCTGGTCAAAGTGGTGCATGACCTTTTCGCCGGACTCAGCAAATTGAATGCCTGGGGATGGCTGGGTCTCATCGTCGGTATTATAGTACTTATCTCAGGTCCTGCAATGATTATGGCCTGGCTCAAGCTGCGCCGGCGCAATCTGTCTCCGATACTCAATGCAAACGGCTGGGCTGTAAATGCCAGAACACTGATAAACATACCGTTCGGCTCTACTCTGACATCAATGACATCGATGCCCAAGCTCGTTGTCGGTAAGGATCCGTTTGCCGACAGGAAAATTAAAATCTGGCAGAAAATACTGATATGGCTGATTGTTGTGATTGCCGCAGTCGCAGCGTTCATGCACTACATTGTCGGAATTGACCTGTTGGATTGGATTCGTATGAATTTGTTTTTTAAGATATGAGTATGAAAAAATCAGCTTATGTAATAACATCGTTGCTTATGCTTGCCGCATGTAACAGTAATAAAGTGAACCCTCTGTTGGTAGATTCTCCGCTTCCATACGGGGCGCCGCAGTTTGACAAAATCAAGTTTGAGCATTACAAGCCGGCTTTTGAGCAGTCTATTGCCGAAGCCAAGGCTGAGATTGATGCTATAGTGAATAATCCGGAGGCTCCGACTTTCCATAACACGGTTGAGGCTATGGAATTTGCAGGAATGCGTTACAATGACGTGGCATCGGTATTCTATAACCTGATGGAGGCTGATACGAATGATAAAATGCAGGCTCTGGCAGAGGAAATATCACCTATGACAACTGAGCTGTCAATGTATATCACACTGAACGACGGCCTGTTCCAGCGCGTGAAGGCTGTCTATGAGCAGCGTGAGTCCCTTGACCTTGAACAGGATCAGAAAATGCTGCTGGATGAGACATACAAGTCGTTCGTTCGCAACGGAGCCAATCTCTCTGATGAGGATAAGGAAGTGCTGCGCGGTTATGCCGAGCGTCTGAGCCTGCTTTCATTGCAGTATGGCAAGAATGTGCTGGATGCCACAAACTCATTCACTATGCTGCTTACCGACGAGGCCGATCTGGCAGGACTGCCGGAGTTCGTGCGTGAGCAGGGTGCAGCTGCCGCAAAGGAGAAAGGGCAGGAGGGATGGCTGTTTGACCTGTCCCAGCCAAGCTACGCGCCGTTTATGAAATACAGTACGCGCAGAGACCTCAAGGAGAAACTGTATCGTGCATACAGTACAAAGGGTCTTGCTCCGGAGTCGGACAATACCGGTGTCATAAAGGAAATTGTAGATCTTCGTCTGAAAAAAGCCAGACTGTTAGGCTATGAGACGTATGCCGACTATGTGATTTCCGACCATATGGCCAAGAGTACGGACAATGTCAATGACTTTATGATAAAGCTGATTGATCCGTCATTGCCTGTTGCCATAAAGGAAGTTGCGGAACTGAATGAATATGCCAAGGCCAATGGATTTGAGGGTGATACCCTTATGCCTTGGGATTTCAGCTATTGGGCTGAGAAGCTGAGAGTTGAAAAATACGATCTGAGCGATGAGGAACTGAAGCCGTACTTCGAATTGGAGAGCTGCATACAGGCCGTGTTCTGGCTTGCAAACAAACTCTATGGACTCACATTCGAGGAGCGTAAGGACATTCCTGTATATCATCCGGATGTCAAGGTGTTCGATGTGAAGGATGCCGACGGAAGCCATCTGGCTCTGTTCTATGCAGATTTCTTCCCGCGTGAGAGCAAGCGTGGCGGAGCCTGGATGACAGAGTTCCGTAATCAGAGAGTATTGGATGGAGTGGAGCAGCGGCCGTTTATCAGCATCGTCACCAACTTCACCAAGCCGGCAGGCGACACTCCTGCGCTCATCACACACGACGAGTTCATAACTTTCCTGCACGAGTTCGGACACTCGCTTCAGGGTATTACCGCCGTAGGACGTTATCCTTCAATGACAGGTACAAGTGTGGATCACGATTTCGTGGAGCTTTTCTCACAGATAAACGAGAACTGGGGCTATGAGTCAGAGTTTCTGAATACCTTTGCCAAACATTATCAGACCGGCGAACCTATATCGCAGGAGCTGATTGACAAGATAAAGAAAGCCAAGAATTATCTTTCTGCATATTATCAGATGCGCCAGCTTCACTTCGGCCTGATAGATCTGGCCTGGCATAACGTAACGGAAGTACCGGCGGAGAGCGTGATAGAGGTTGAACAGAAAGCCATAGCTCCATATAGCGTGATGCCTGTGGTTGACGGCTGTTGTATGTCAACATCATTCACCCATATCTTCAATGGCGGCTACAGTGCCGGATATTATTCTTACAAATGGTCAGAGGTGCTGGCTGCCGACGGTTATTCGCTTTTCGAAGAGAAAGGCATATTCGATCCGGAGACTGCGGCCTCATTCCGCAGGATAATGTCAACCGGCGGTGCTGTAGATCCTGTAGAACTGTATCGTCAGTTCCGTGGACACGATCCGGAACCGGAGGCATTGTTGAGGCAGCTGGGTATTGTTTCTGAATGAAATCAGGAAACCGCCTGCTGCTGATAGGGGCGCTGTGCGTGGTAGTTATCTGGAGCGAGACTTTCATCTCCTCCAAGATACTGCTGGACAGGGGTTTGAAGCCTGCCGACATATTCTTCTGCCGCTTCCTGCTGGCATATTTGTGCGTGTGGCCTGTATCGCGCAAGCATTTCTGGGCAAAGTCACTGGCAGACGAATTGAAGCTGTTCCTGCTTGGATTCACTGGTGGGGCATTGTATTTTCTTGCCGAGAATACAGCACTTGAATATTCCACAGCATCGAATGTGGCATTGGTTTTGTGCTGTGTGCCGCTCGTCACGGCCATTCTGATGTCGCTTGTCTATAAGGATGAGAGAATGAACCGCCGTCAGATTACAGCATCGCTGATATCGTTTGCCGGTATGGTGATGGTCGTGCTGAACGGTAATCTGGTGCTGCATCTGAATCCTGTAGGCGATTTGCTGGCTTTCGGTGCCGTACTTGTATGGGGCGTATATTCGCTTTTGGTGAAGACCCTTTCCGGCAAATACGACTCCATCTTCATGTCACGCAAGGTCTTCGCTTACGGACTGATTTCGATACTGCCGTATTTTTGGTTCGTGTCTCCATTGCAAATTGAACTGAAGCTCATATCAGAGACCGTCGTGTGGGCCAATCTGGTCTATCTCGGCGTTGTCGCGTCAATGTTCTGCTACGTAATCTGGAACAAGGCAATGGCGAAAATCGGAACCGTAATGACAACGAATCTCCTGTATTGCCAGCCTTTTTTTGCAATGTTCTTCGCACATCTTATTATGGGGGACCGCATCACCTGGATGGCTATAGCAGGCACTGTTATCCTTACAATCGGTATGATCCGGGTGGAGAGAGGATAGTTTGGGTATTCATCTGTCCATACCATTAATTTAGACGCACTACTAACTGCCTCCAATTCAAATCATATAGATCGAAAGAGGAATCCTGTTATCTGAAATAATTGTTAACTTTGCACATACGTATGTTTGTAATTATGAAAACGTTTTCAAAATGCACCTTATCCGCACTGGCAGTAACTGCTATGGTGGTGCTCGCTCTGTTGAGCGGCGGATGTAATAAAAATCCAGAGAAACCGTCGGGCGATGCTCTTCTCGGGACTTGGTCTGTCGAGTTCGAGGAAGTAGAACTGGGCGGTTCCTGTGTTGGTGAATACACTTTCCTGGAAGGTGGCGAAGGGACTGTTTCAATTATTCTAGGTGATGGAGGACAAGGGTCTTGGCCTTTGTTGTGGCGTACAGAGGGCAACAAACTGTATCTTGTCAATAAGGAGAATAAGGACTTCTATGAAGAGTTGGGGAAGGAATGGGAAAGTGTAGTTTACAAAGTGGCCGGCAATCAGTTGCATTTTTATGATAATGGAGAAGTGGTCGCGTCTTTCTTTAAGAAATAATAAACAGAAAGAATGACTATGAAGAAGATTATATCAAGAATTGCAATTGTTCTGGCTTTTGCATTTATGGCTGTGAGCGCAAACGCCCAGACCAGCGAAAATCCCCGCAAGGTATGGCTTGTTGCGCACGCCTGCAATGCTCACATATGGCTTAAGAATGCACTGATAGATGGAGCAAACGGTGTTGAGATTGACGTGGACTGCCCAAAACAGATAAGTCCTACCGCGACCTACGTAGATTTTTCGGTTGCACACAATGGTTATGTTACCCCAGAAAAAAGAGCCGAAGAAAATAGAGGTATTGAAGATCCCGATCGCCACTGGGTTTCACTACAGGAATATCTGAATTTTCAGGAAATGGATTATATCAGTATTCTTTGGCTGGATTGCAAACCTAAAAAACCCGGGCAAATATATCACTTGGTAAAAGAAGTGCACCGCATTCTTGAGGATCGTTATGGCAGCAAGGATTTAGTTCCATTTTCTATTATATATGGAGTCTATGACTTGTCTACGTTAAGAGATGCTATCGGTGCCAATTACTCCCTGAAGTATCCGAGTACCCCGCTTATTGACTGGCTCAGAGACAATCTTTGGGAGAATGAAGGCACAGGCCTTGCCTCTGAGGGGGAATATGGCGGCGCATTTGCCTCTGAAGAAACAACACTGGAGAAGTTAGATGATTTTTTCAAAAGCCATAATTTTCCGGTGGGCAAACATTTTATGAGTGCTGGGCACGGCGCATGGTTCCTGCCTCCTTACTTTCCCCTTTATTTTATTGAACTTCGTAAAGCAAAAAATATGAGGGACCAGGGCAAGTATTGCGCGAGAACAGGATTCTGGACTGCTGGAGTACAAGGTTTGCAACTTTTTCCTAGCACACAAGATTGTTCCGAATCATTAGGAACTGAATGCGACCTTATTCTTATGGAAGCTCATAACGATTTTAAACCTGCACACTTGTTTCCCCACCTTTTCAATCACGAAGCCGTATTCGAATATGTACGGGACTTTTTTAGAGTTGACGGTGATTGGTATCGCAAATATAACCACGGGCATTATTTTCTTGCCGGCAATAGGTGGGAGGATCCATTCTACAAGTAACAGTTAATTCTTATAAACTCATGAAAACAACAATCAGGACTATTATATATGCTGCGGCCGTTGTTCTGGCTGCCGTATCCTGTCAGAAGTCAATTGACACTGCGGATTGTATCGATGAGGGAAACGGGAACTACAGGACAATTGATATCTGCGTGAACGGACTTATGCCGGAGTATTCCGCAGCTAATGTCACAAAAGCAGAACTTGTGAATACTGTAGGTGTGTCGTGGAGCGGTGGAGAAACAGTGTATGTCTATGATGGGACACAGTACCTCGGTTCATTGGTGGCATCGCTCGACGGTATCGACAACAGATATGCAAAACTGTCAACGGATGGGTCTCACACGGTCAAGGAACCTGCAGCCGGCACGAAGAAACTTACACTTGTATACGGCTCATGGCTGAATTCTTTTCCACCAGTTAATGATAGCAGAAAGATACCACTCTTCCTTCACACCCAAAACAAACCAACGCCTCCGTTTGCAGTATTCGCAACATTGGATTATACAGGCACTGATATCAAGAATACCGTCGTTCCTTTCCAGTTCGCGACATCGGTAGTCAGGGTCAACTGCGCAGGGCTTAAAGCCAATACAGCAATCAACCGGGTCATCTTGAAAGATGTGCCAACGACTTTTTTTCTTGGGATCAAAGGAGATGCCGCCCCAAGCATTCTGACAGACAGATTTGTCGGTGATATAACAATAACCAATAGTCCGGACTTTGCCGCAGATAAAGTGAATGCCGAAGGAGAAGCTGTGTTTCAGATAGCAGTTCCGGTGTTTGCCGATTACACCTATAGGCGTGTCCTGATTGTAGAGCAAGGTGCGGATGTGTTCGAGGACGATAAATTCTGCAAGAGCAGGATATCGGCCGGCAGTTACGTCAATACCGTATGCCGGCTTGAGAAGCAAACAATATATCCGGACAATGCAATCCGCGGAAAGTTCTCCATTTCGGAGTCTGGTTCTCAGGTATGCTTTGCCAAAGGAAATCTGAAATACACGAAGACGCCGGGACAAGATGATTGGCATGTTGGCACCTGGGGGTTCTTTGACAATCAGTATGACTGTGACCCCGGCGTCAATCAAACCTATGATCCAAATTATATATCCTTGTTCTGCTGGGGATATGATAGACGTAACTCAGTGGTACCTCATTTGGACGAGTATAAATACTCTTCCCAGTATACTCCCGGACGCACATTCGCATATGATGAAGACTGGGGATGTGCCATAGGGGACGGAAAGACCTGGCGTACCCTTACCACCGCCGAGTGGAAATATCTGCTCAATCTGGATGGCCAGTCGGGACGCCCTGATCAGAAGCGCTTCGCCCTCTGTAAGGTCGATGGCTACTGCGGGCTGCTTATCTTCCCCGATGGATGGGATTTCTGGAGTGAATCTTTCGGGGATGAACCCACATACAATGGATTAACACTTGAAAAGTGTGGAACCAAAAGCTATCTTCCCAGACATATTGACTACCTGAGCATGGCCGGCGTAGTCTTCCTTCCCGGTGCCGGTGCCCGTCATGGAACCGCCGTAGTGGATCGCGGTCTCGGGATCTACTGGACAAGCACTTGCGGCACTAATGACGGTAACAAGTTTTTGGCTGACTTGTTATACTTCCAAGAAAGAGATACAGAAAAACGTGCAATTCAACTCGGCATCGGTTTCAGGGAGGATGGCTTTTCTGTCCGCCTTGCCGCAGATTTATAGCCTCGGATTAAGAACCTGTTTGAAATCAATGATATGAAATCAATAAGAACTATTTTATATTCCACGGCCGCTGTTCTGGCAGCCGTATCCTGCCAGAAATCAATCAATACGACAAATTGTATCGAAACGAATAGCAGGACGGTAGATATCTGCGTAAACGGACTTATTCCGGAGTATTCCGCATCTGATGCCACAAAGTCGGGACTTGTGAATACAGTCAGGGTATCGTGGAGCGGCGGGGAGACAGTGTATGTCTATGACGGAACACAGTACCTTGGTTCATTGGTGGCATCGCTCGACGGTATCGAGAACAGGTATGCAAAATTGTCGACGGATGAGACACACACAGTCAAGGAACCAGCAGCCGGTACGAAGAAACTTACACTCTTATATAGCCCGCTGCTGACCGCGGCTCCGGCAGTTGCTGGCGGAAAGATAGAAATCTCCCTTGAGTTCCAACACACACCAACGACTCCTTTCGTAGTATTTGCGACCTTGGATTATACAGGCACTGATATCAAGAATACAGTCGTTCCTTTCCAGTTCGCAACATCTGTAATCAAGGTCAGCTGCACAGGACTTAACGCCAATACCGCAATAGACAAAGTCGTTTTGGATAATGTGAATTCGGTATGTGGACTTGAACTCAAATCAGATGCCGCCCCCATCGTGTATGGTGCAGGAAATGATAGCGGAAGCAGAGCGATACTCCTAACCGATAATTCAGACTTTGCAGCCGATAAAGTGAACGACAGAGGCGAAGTTGTGTTCCAGATAGCGGTTCCGGTGCTTGACGAGACCATCTATAGCCGTTTCCTGACTGTAAGTCAAGGTAAGACCGAATTTAAAGACGGCAAATTCTCAAAGAAAGGAATATCAGCCGCCATTTCCGTCAATACCGTATGCCAGCTTGAGAAGCAGATAACATATCCGGCCGATGCAATCCACGGAAAGTTCTCTATTTCAGAGTATGGTTCTCAGGTATGCTTCGCTAAAGGAAACCTGAAATATACGAAGACGTCGGGACAAGATGATTGGAGTGTTGGCATCTGGGGGTTCTTTGATTACCAGGATGAGTGTGATCCCGGTAGCAATAAAACCTTTGATCCATTTTATATTTCCTTATTCAACTGGGGATATGATAAAACCAACTCAATTTGCCCCTATATCACCGAAAATTTTAATTCTGATCAGTTTTATCCCGGCCACAAATTTGCAGATAGTGAAGACTGGGGGTGCAAAATCGGGGACGGAAAGACCTGGCGTACCCTTACCACCGCCGAGTGGAAATATCTGCTCAATCTGGATGGCCAGTCGGGACGCCCTGATCAGAAGCGCTTCGCCCTCTGTAAGGTCGATGGCTACTGCGGGCTGCTTATCTTCCCCGATGGATGGGATTTCTGGAGACGATCTTTCGGAGATGAACCCACATACAATGGAAAAACGCTTGAAGCGTGTGGAAACAAGACCTATAACCAATTCCAAATTGAAGGAATGGGAATGTACGGCGTAGTCTTCCTGCCCGGTGCCGGTGCACGTCATGGAACATCCGTAGTGGATCGCGGTCTCGGAATCTACTGGACAAGCACTTGCGGCACTAATAACGGCAATACATATTGGGCAGACTTGTTATCCTTTAGTGAAACTTCAATCGTACACGGCAGTGGTTTCAGGAATGATGGCTTTTCCGTCCGCCTCGCCGCAGATTTATAGGCCCGGAAATTTCAAATGATGGTAGCCCGGATATGTGGGGAGGAATGAAGCGGAGAATGTGTTGATTGCATCGGCAACACTCATCCTGCGCGTCTTCATAAGTTCCA
>JAKSIX010000049.1 GCA_024398595.1 Bacteroidaceae bacterium
AGAGGTTACTGCAATACCTAAATGCTCAATGTGTGAAGGTTTCATACTTCTTTTTTGAATTTATAGGTTAAAAATACAATAATCGGTTAATGTTTCACAAAGGTACAAAAATGCCTCCATGAAACACCTGTTTATAATAGATAAATTTTGTCAGAATTCCATCAGGATGCGGAAATTGAGCTGACGTCCTGTGAGATAGTTCGGTATGGCAAACTGTGTGCCGTCCACATCGGTTATCCAATAGTAGGAATTCACGTTGTTGTTTCCGAACAGGTTGAAGCAATCTATGCCGAGCCAGATGTTCCTGAAGGCCTGGGCAATGCCATTTTCGTGCAGGCGCAGCTCATTGTTCAGCAGACGGTACGACATGCCTATGTCAATGCGCCTGTATGCCGGAGTCTTGTAAATCTCCTGTTCGCGTCCGCCGTGCGGAGGGCCGGTAGGCAGTCCGTCGGACAGAGAGGCCCGCAGCGTCATGCGCCATTTGTCCGAACGGGGGAAGAAATCCGTGAAGTAGAATGACAGATTGTAGCGCTGGTCTGTAGGACGCGGCATCCATTTGCCGTTTATGCATTCCTGGGTCTTCATCAGGGAGAATGTTATCCAGGAATCCGCGCCCGGAATGAATTCCCCGAACAGCTTGGCGTCGATTCCGTATGCGTAGCCGTGTGCGCAGTTCGTCCCGTAATAGACGATGCGGACATTATCCACATTGTAGGGTATCAGATTGTCCAGTTTCTTGTAATAAGCCTCTACCGTCAGCTTGAACTGCCTGTCAAATGCCCTGAAATGGTAGTCTCCGCCAAGTATCACCTGGATTGACTGTTGCGACTTGATGTTTCTGTTGAGTCTGACGGTACCTATACCGTCAGAGAATGTCGAGTCCTTCAGCTCCTTATAGAACGGAGCCTGATAATAAAGTCCCCCGGACAGACGCATTACCAGATTGTCGTCAGATGCCGGTATCAGGCTGATGCTGGCACGCGGGCTGACTATAAGCTCTTCGTTCCAGTCCCAGTGTGAAGCGCGGATACCTCCGTTCAGAGTCAGCAGCCCGATGCGGGATGAATGACGCCAGGTGTCCTGTACGTATAGTGACAGACGGTTGCTCTCCATATTCTGCGACGAGCGCAGTGAATATATCATATCCAGCGGACCTGACAATGTGTTGGGCATCATATATCCGGCAGAGTCGCGTGATTCCCATTCACGCATATTCTCGTCTATAGCCTCGTGCTGCAAATCCATTCCCCAACGCATGTCGTTGGCATTGAATTTGTGGCTACCGCTGAGGCTTATGGTCGTGACTGTCGAATTGAGCCTGTTCCGGGCGTGTTCCATAAACGTGCCTATGGCAAGCTGGCCGTCATTCTCTGCCTGATCCAGCCAGTATTGGCTCATAATGTCGTAGGATTCTGACTCGTTGCTGTGAAATGCCGATACCCTCAGGCTCACGCTGTTCAGGAGATCTATCCTTCGTGTCAGGTTGAATGAACCGAACAATGTGCGGAACAGGTCGCTTTCCCATCCGTCAAAATAAACCCTGAATGTCCTCGGATCATCCATAGTGCCGAATGTCGTATTCCTGTCGCTTGGGGTGAATCTGTAATGGTTGTCAGCGATGTTGCCGAGTATGCCCAGTTCCCATTTGTCATTCGGAGTCCACGATGCGTACAGCTGGTAATCCAGGAAATCAGGCTTGTATTCGCCCTGTGTGTCGAGTGTGCCGAGCAGTGCCCTGTTGGTCTTGTATCTGAGGCTGTTGCTGATGCAGAACTTACTGTTGCCGAAACCGATGTATGCGCTTGCGCCGAGCAGACTCGCAGATACGGTGGATTCAAGTTTCGTGGGCTTGCGGTAGCTTACATCCAGAACTGACGACATTTTGTCTCCGTACATTGCGGAAAAACCGCCTGTAGAGAATGATATGGACTCTACCATATCTGAATTTATGAAGCTGAGTCCTTCCTGCTGACCGGCCCTGACAAGCAGCGGACGCAGAATCTCGACACCGTTCACGTAAACGCTGTTTTCATCGAAATTGCCACCCCGGACATTATATTGGTTGCTCAATTCGTTATGGCTGCTTACTCCTGCCTGTGTGGCAATCAGGGACTCGACATATCCCCCGCCGGAGGCATCTGGGGACAGATGTGCGCCGTCCATCGTTATTGTCTGATTGGCATCGGTCTGCCTTCGCATATCGCTGATAGTCACACCTTGCAGGGCATATCCGCTTGATGGAAGCATCACATCCAGAACTATGGAGTCGGAAGGGAATGTCAGTGTGCGCTTGCGCGTTTCGTGGCCGACCATCCTGAAAACCAGCTCAAGCGTGTCCCTGTATGCTAAACTGATGTCGTAATGTCCCTGAAGATTGGTGATGGTGCTTGTCAGAAAGTGTGTTTCGTTTATCGTGGCAAGTTCCACCGGTTCGCCGTCTTCATCAAATACACGTCCGCTGATATGAATTCTCTGAGCTGCAATATGCTGTGGTACAAGACAATACATAGTGCACAGCAATATTGCCTGCACAATGCGCCGTCCGGCTGTGCTGTCAGAATTCCCAATCATCATAACAATAACGCAGAAAAGTACCGAAATGTATATTCCTGCCACAAAACTTTTTGAGTAACTTCGCGGCATCAATACACGTACGATATGGAAATTTTCAGTGCCCTTGCGGCGAGGAGACGCAGTATGCGCCAGTTCACAGACGAGAAACTGACTGGCGGGTATGAACCTCTGAGTATAGTGTTTGTGGGGGCAGGAAGTGTGGCTACCAGCATGGCTGATATCTTTATAGAGAAGGGTCTGCGCATTACCTGTGTCTATAGCCGCACGGCGGAGAGTGCCGGTGTCCTGGCTAATAAAATAGGCTGTAGCTATGTGACAGAACTGGAGTCGATGCCGAAGGCTGACATCTATATTGCAATGTTGAAGGACGATGTGCTGCTTTCGCTGGCAAGCCGTATCGTAGCGGTGTGCCCTGACGCTTTTTTCCTGCATACATCGGGATGCGTGCCGATGTCCGTATGGAAGGATGCCGGTGCTGTGCATTATGGTGTACTTTATCCTATGCAGACATTCAGCCGTCTCAAAAAGGTCAAATGGAGTAATCTGCCTGTATTTACGGAAGCTTCCTCGGATGAGGATATGGAAACGCTCACTACCATAGCCAATACCATATCGGACAATGTACATCCGTTGAGTTCCGAGCTGCGTTGCCGTATGCATCTCGCAGCGGTTTTTGTCACGAATTTCACAAACAGGATGTATGGCATATCCGAGGAACTGCTCAATGAGGCAGGGCTCTCATTCCACTTGATGCTGCCTATGATACTGGAGACTGCCGCCAAAGTCATAAAGCTGAATCCGGTAAAGGCGCAGAGCGGTCCTGCCGCACGTGGCGACGAGAGGGTGATGAATGTACACAGGGAGTTGTTGAAGTCTCATCCGGAGTGGTTGGAAATGTACAATCTGATATCTGCGGATATAAGGAATGCTTTGGAGAATGGAGATAGGGTATAATCTTGTACTTGCTTCCGCTTCACCCAGACGCAAGGAACTTCTTGCAGGTCTGGATATGCCTTTTCAGGTGCGTGTTATTGACGGCGTGGATGAATCCTATCCTGCTGACCTGCCCCAGAAGGATATACCCTTGTTCATATCGAAGAAGAAATCGGAGGCATATACGAGTTCAATTCCGGACAATGAGATAGTCATAACGGCTGATACTGTAGTCATTGCAGGTGACAGTATCTTAGGAAAGCCTAAAGACTGCAGCGAGGCTTCCGCTATGCTCCGCCTGCTGTCTGGCAGGAAACATCAGGTGGTGACAGGTGTCACGCTTGCCGCAAAAGGGAAGTCGCACAGTTTTTCAGTATCTACCGATGTGTGGTTCTCGGTGCTGTCTGACAGAGAAATAGACTATTACATAGAACATTACAGACCGTATGACAAGGCCGGCGCATACGGAATCCAGGAATGGATAGGATATGTAGGCATTGAGCGCATAGAAGGCTCTTATTCCAATGTCGTGGGCTTGCCTGTACAGCGGCTGTACAGGGAGTTGCTTTCCTTTGTCAATTCTCTGAAAGCTGGTCCAGATATTCTCTGATTACCGTGGCTGCCGAGCGTCCGTCATTGACGGAGTCGTTTATGCTCATAGGCCGTTTGCAGGAACCTGCCGCAAAAAGTCCCGGTCTGTCTGTCTCGTTGTCGTATAGATGCGGGTTCAATGTCCTGATGAATCCGTATTCGCCGCAGATGTCGCAGCTTCTGCCTACCGTGCGCGTACCGTCTGAGGCCTCCATTCCGACCATCAGCACGAGCAAATCTACCGATGCCTTCATCGGCAGTCCGAGCAGAGTGTCCTCTGTCTTTATCTGGATACGTCCGTCGAATGTCGATGCAGCTTCAGATATACGCCCTCTGATGAAATCTATGCCGTATTTCTCCTGAGCCGTGCGGTACATCTCCTCAAATCCCTGTCCCCACATCCTGAGATCCATATAGAATATCGTCAGTTCTGTTTTTGGAAGGATTTTCCGGACCTCTATGGCCTGCTTGACAGCCGTCACACAACAGACTTTCGAACAGTAGTTGTTCCCGGATTTCTCGTCGCGTGAACCTACACACTGCAGGAATGCTATCCTTTGCGGTATATCTCCGTTGGCGTTGGGTATGCTTCCGCTCTTTATCATCTGTTCCATCTCTAAGGATGTGATGACACCTTTGTAAATGCCGTAACCGAGTTCTTCCTTGCGGCTTGCATCGAAAGTCCTGTAACCTGTTGCAATGAGAACTGCATCGAAAACCAGATTCTGTGAACCGTTACAGACGAGTTCCCAACTTGTGCCCTTCCATTTAAGTTCTGTGATGCAACTGCCGTGGCGGACTGTTATGTTGTCAGCCTGAAGTTTGCCTGAAAACTCATCAACCAGTTCTGGTGACGGCTGGAAGTTCGGGAACAGGAAAGACTTGTCCCGCAGATTGGACAGAGAATCAGATGACTTTTCAAAGACAGTGACCGGAACTCCTGCGCGTGCCAGTACTGATGCAGCCTCTATTCCAGCGGGGCCAGCCCCTATGATTGCGACTTTTTTCATTTGTCAGGATTTATTGGGATTACACGGACAGGTTCTCAGGCTTCTCAGGATTACGCAGTATTTTTCCTGATATGCCGCGATATTTCTCTTTCGGATTGTATTTTATGCCTATTTTGTCCATCAGACGCTCCGACTGCACCTGATGTATCTGGAGTCCGAGTTCCCAAGGGTCGTAACCGAGCAGCAACCCGGCCATTTCCTCGTATGTGAGTACGGGAATACCGTAGCCTTCCCTGTCGTATGTCTTGTGCTCCATCTCGGCTATCGTATATTGCCATCTGTCTAGGAACAGACTGCATCCGGGACAATTGGTGACTATGAAATCAGGCTCGTACGGTTCCATTGACTCCAGCTTCTTCTTGGTGTTGGATATTGAGTATCCCCGGTTCTCCTGCACGAGATACTGGCGGAAACCGAATCCGCAGCAGTGACGGCGCTCCGGGTAGTCTATTACCTCGCCTCCCCAGGATTCAATCATTCCAGCCAGTACATATGGGAACTCTGCCTTGCCCACACCCTTGTCTGGGAATATCTTCGCGTAATGACAGCCTATATGCTCAACCACTTTCAGGGGATTGCCGGTGAAACGGTTGACCAGACGGTATTTCATCTTACTGCCAAGTTCCTCGCGGAATTTGTATATGACATCGGAAGCATGTGCGATGTTCTCCGGCAGTTCAAACTCACGCTTGCAGGCCTTCCACAGATTCTCACGTGTCTTTTCGAGCAGTTCCGGGTGAAGTTCCCACATATGGACAGTCTCCGTGAATACTCCGAATGATGTCACGCACGATGGAACAAAGTTCCTGTAGCCGTGTTCAGTCATAAGCGAGAACAGACGGGCGACCACCGTCATTGTGGTCTCGAGCGGGACGATGTCAGCGTGATATCCGATTCCGGTACAGGTGTGCTGCCTGAAATCGTCATATACGTCCTTTCCCAATCCGTTGCGCAGCATATTGAGGAAAGCTGTTTCGGATCCTGGGAAGAAAGTCTGCCTTATGCAGCTCCTTTCGTAAAAGTAATGGTCGTCTGCAATGGCTTTCTGATACTCATTCCAATATCTGTTCATCACTCATCTTGTTTTATAAGGTTGGCCGCCACGACTTCCGCTATATCCTGCACCGGGTATCTGTCTGTCGCGTGCTGGAATGATTTCTTGCACATCGGGCAGGCTGTGACTATGGCATCTACGGGTTTCGCAGTAAGACTCCGTACTGCCGCATCGCGTATCTTTGTCTGCTCCTCGATGGATATCACGGCATTCCCGAGATTGAATCCGCAGCAGATGCTCTCTTCTTTCTGCTCCTTGATTTTCCGGACTGTGGTGACACTGTTCAGAACATTTCTGGGCTGTTCGTATATGCCGCATCCGCGTCCCAGTTCGCAGGGGTCGTGGTATGATACCGTGCGTTTGTCACGCTTCAGATTCAGCTTGCCCTGTCTTAGAAGCAGGTCAATGTATTCCGTATGGTGCATAACCGGTATCTTCAGATTGTACTCCTCCTTGAATGAACGGTAGCAGATAGGGCACGATGTGACAAGCATCATAGCTCCGGAACGCTCTATCATTTCGGTGTTTTTGCACATCAGGTCATCTGCCTGATTGAGGAATCCCTGTTGGCGCAGAGGACGTCCGCAGCATATTGAACGGTCCCTGTCCATATACCAGTATTTCTGATCGGCGGCTTCGAAGATTTTCTGCATCGCCTGAGTGATTCCAGGTGTGAGATGGGACATGCACCCTCCGAAATATGCTATTCTGCCTATTGCATTGAACGGGCGCGGAGTGCCTATGTAACTGTAGTTGCCGATGGTGTCAAGGCTTCCCTTACTCCTTGTCATACGTCTGATGGAAGATATGTCAATGCCTACGGGACAGTCGTTTACACATCTGTCACACATCAGGCAGTTGTCTGCGATTATCTTCATCTTGGCCTCACGCCGATGGGCACGGAGTCCGCGTATCAGATACACTGCCTGTATCCTGTGATTATCCAGTTCCTTGTCAATGGGGCATCCTTCGATGCACACTCCGCAGCGTGAGCAGGCATTGAGCTCAAACCGGGTGTATCCGGTAGGTCTGGTGCTCTCCTTCATGCCAATCTTGCGGAACCATATCAGCAGCAGTTCGGTAAATATGTGCATATATCTGGTGAACGGCATAGATATGAAGAATATGGCCAGAACTACGGAATAGCTGAGCCAGGAAACCAGTTCGAAATATTGGAAGATGTCCGGACTGAGAAAACTTCCCAAATACTTTGTCAGAAAGCCTCCGTTGCCGTACAATGATGATGTTATGGACTCTGATATGAGGCGGAGCGGGAAAATCATCCATAAAGACAGTTTTGTTACTCTGTCAACGAGATTGTGCGATGCTTTCCGGCGTACGCCCACGCTCTTTGACCAAAGGCGTTTGGCAAGGGCAAGTGTAAGCCCGAGGAATACATACAGCAGGAGACCGTCCATAAGGTCTGCATACGCCTGTGCCTTTCTGAACGATGCCGGCTCCTTGTGTATGAAATAGTTGTAGAATATGGCGGCGTAAAATGGACGGTAGTAGTGCAGATGTACCTTGTTGCCGGCCTCGTCGTACGTGATGCGCTTGTTCAGGATGATATTCTTGTCCTTGTCGAACGAATACCACCCGTTCTGTTCTATCAGGGTGTTGAGCTGCGTTATGGACTGTTCCTGATTCATGCAGGCTATGGCGTTCTTGCTCTGTATGGCACCGACCACTATCAGCAGGGCCCATCCAAGTGCGAAAGCCTGATGCATTATTCCGAGAACGGCATTCTTCCTGATTATCCTGAAATGCAGGAGACCCTCGCGGAACATTTCCCACAGTGCCGGTATGGTTTTCCAGGAGAACCAGTTGTGGCGTATCACGTCACGCTGTGCTGCATCAAACATCCTTATCCATCGGATATATTTGATTATGCAGGTGACGGCCATTATCACCACTCCAATCAGGAACGGTATGACGAATGCACTGTATGGGATTATAGAAATCTTCATTTCTTCTCTCCGTTATCCAGTATTGTACGCATGGATATGACAAGCTGCCGGATATTCACGCCCCTGGGACATACGAGTGTGCATTTTCCGCACAGCATGCATTTTTTCAGCTGCTCTGACAGGCCATCCGCATCGCCCCTGCGGAAAAGCGTATGCATACGGCGTATGTTGAAGTCGGAAAACTGCCGCGCAGAGCAGGTGGCGGTGCAGCAGCCGCATTGGAAACAGCGCTTGAACGAAGGAACCCTTCTGACGAGCTCTTCGTATTTCTGCTTTGAGCCGTTGTCAATGCTCTCGCTTCTGGTCTTTTTTATGCTGAATCCGAAATCAGGCATTGTCAGTCTTCTGTAATCTCTTTCTGGAAACTGCTTGCTCCGGTTACTTCGAATATGCTGCGCAGCTCGTCCATTGTTTCCCTGTTTATTGAGCGTAGGGCTCCGGCACCTTCTCCGTGATAGTTGGCTCCAAGTTTGGGTGCAATTTCACAGATGTTGTTGCGGTACCATTCCCATATCGGTCCCTGTTCCGGGTGCTTGGACGGCAATACTCTGTCGGGATGTACGCAGTAGCCTATCTCAAGAATGTTCTTCCCTATGCCGTTCATGAGTTCTGCCTGCTGGCGTCCGAGCCGGCTGTCCCTGTAGTATCCCACATCCTGCGACACCTTTCTCAATATGGATATGACCATTCCGGGAACATTTCCTCGCGGACAGCGTGTCTTGCAGGAGAGACACTGGCCGCATTCCCAGATGGTGTCGGAGCGCAACAACTGTTCCAAAGTCTCTTCATCGCCACGCTGGACTGTGTCACAGATGCGGCGCGGGTCATAGTCGAAGAATTCGGCGGCAGGGCAGATGGCGGTGCAGATGCCGCAGTTCATGCAGGCTTTCAGCGCGTCACCATAGCGAATGTCAGTTTTTATCAGGTCTACCAGATTACCCATTTGGGAACGGATATCATTAATTAAATCCAAAGATAGTTTAAAAAGATATCAAAATAGTATCTTTGTCAAAGATTAACATTAAAACACGTGCTATGTCAATGACTGTTATGTGTCTGGCTTTTTTCAGACCGGTGTTCCTGTTTGGAAATCTCGGCGTTCCGGAACTTATAATAATTGTGGTGCTCATACTCCTGCTTTTCGGAGCAAAGCGCATTCCGGACCTGATGAAAAGTATGGGCAAGGGTGTCCGCAGCTTCAAGGAAGGTATAAACGATATCGAGAAGGATATCAATACGGACGGTAATAAGGAAGAACAGAAGAAAGAGTGATGCCATCTGCATCTGATATGACGTTCTGGGATCATCTGGAAGTACTCCGCCGTGTGTTCCTTAGGATTCTGGCAGTGGCTGCGACAGCTGCTGTCGTGGCTTTCGCCTTCAAAGATTTCCTTTTTACGGTAGTGCTGGCACCGGGCAAGTCTGATTTTGTGACATACCGTGCGATAGAGAAGGCTGCCGGACTCCTGGGCTGTGATGTAAGCGGACTTACGGATTTCAATGTGAGTATGTTCAGCGCACAGCTTACGTCGCAGTTCATGACACATCTGAAAATGGCATTCTGCTTCGGCATACTTGTCACGTTCCCATATATAATCTATCAGTTATACAGTTTCGTGTCACCGGCACTGCGAAGCACTGAACGCCGCTATACAGTGGCTGTGCTGGTGTGGTCGTACGTGCTGTTCATGGCCGGAGTGCTGTTGGATTATTTCCTGATATTTCCTTTGGCCTTCCGCTTTCTCGGCACATACCAGGTGAGTCCGGACGTGCCGAATATGATAACGCTGACATCGTATGGCGATATGCTCCTGACCTTGACACTGATGATGGGTGTGCTTTTTGAACTGCCCATACTGTCCTGGTTCCTGGCGCGGATAGGGCTGATAAACGAAGTGTTCATGCGCAAATACCGCCGTCACGCTGTTGTGGCGATATTTGCCTTTGCCGCAATTGTCACACCGACGACCGATGTGTTTACACTGATGGTGGTGGCATTGCCCGTATATGGCCTTTATGAGGTCAGCATAGGTATAGTGCGCCGTGCCACACGTCACGCAACCGATAATTGAAAACGTAAATGAAAAGAATTGTATCTTTAATGTTAGTGCTGTCACTGTCAATATGCAGTGCCGTGTATGCTGATGACGATAAGAATTATCTGATAGAGATAACTCCGACAAAGAAGGTGATTCACGTGGAGAGGCTTGGTGTCTCGGACAATACAAGCGTGCTGGAGATTCTGTACATGATGCCGGAGGTACTGTCGCGCGGTACGGACAATCCGCTTGACAGATTCTCCATTCAGGTAGACGGCAGGGATGCCGGCAATTGTCAGGAGGCTGTTCTGGCACAGACGAAAATAGCTGAGGTGGATGTGCTGGAGATAACCATATCGCCTGCTGTGAGCGATCAGAAAAACGGTCAGGGAGGCGTTATCAACATCAAGCTGAAACCTGTTTCACGGGAGGGAGTCAGCGGAATCGTGATGGCCGATGTGGCAACGAATCCGAGTATCCAGCCTGCATTATTGCTGAATTATAAAAAAAACAGGTTCACGCTGCGCTCAAGTATCCTGATGGAGCATGACAATGTAAATACAACGTATGACAGCCGTGAACATTATTTTGTCACGAACTCCGATGTTACAAATATGGACACGGCCAGCAATGTCATCAATCGCGAGACGGTAAAGCTGCATATGTTCTATAAATTCAATCAGCAGAATGAACTGCAGTTCGCTTTGTGGGAAAGCTATTCCAAGCGTAACCAGACAACAAACCGTGGAATAACTGAGATGGAGAATATCACCAGACTGATGCCGCGCAGCAGTAATCCGGTATACGAGAAGAATCTGTATTTGAAACGGGATACGGCATTGACCGACAAATTCCTTTTTGAGGGAAACATGGAATTCAAACATCTTTACAGGCGCGGAGGCCAGTTTACGGTACAGTTCTCCTACAATATCAGCCCGTCAAACTCTGATGTTGATTCACGCAAGTCAAGTACTGACAATCCGAGAGTATATCTGCGTATGGACTCGCTGGATGAACAATACACTATGAAACGCAGCCGTCAGCTGATGTCCGAGATAAAGACAAAGCATCTTCTGAGTAATCCGGCGGATGAGAATGTCCGTCTGTTTTTAACGGCTGGTGTCAATACAAATTATACCACAAGTCTTGATTCTATGGATTACAGGCAGATTGGCCCGGGCAGACCATACGGGAGCAGTACGGTTACGGATTTGGCTACATTGTATGTATCACCGTTCTCCACGGTGGAATATGCATCCGGCGACTGGCATTTTCAGGGTGGTGTCAGATATCAGTACATGGACGGCTGGTATCGCAAGGCGACATCTGCGGATTTGACCGATTACACCAATCAGACGGTGACAGGCGATTTGAGTGCGCAGTGGCAAATGCGTACGCACCACAATCTGCGTCTGATGGCGGCGCGTAACATCGTAAGGAATCTGGATAAGGTGCTTCCGTTGTACAATGTGGAACTGAACTATATCTATGACCTGAGCCGTAACGGCAATAATCTGGTCACGAATCTGTGCGGACACTATATCCACGCGGATGAGACTGATGGAAACAGCGATGTCTTCAACCTGAATGCGCAACTGTATTATGAGCACGGAGTATTTGCCCTGGCGTTTGCCGGCAACCTGTATCGCAAGACGTGGCATTACAATGAAGGGGCAGATTATACAGGCTGGTACTATAATCTGAATATCACTCCCATATTTTCCCTGAGGAATGACTGGAACATATCCGGAAAAGTTACGTACAATTCAAGAATCAAGGCTTACAATATGGATCTCGGAGAATGTTTCTATACACAGCTGAGAGTAGCCAAGAGACTGAATCACTGGAGCTTGTTCGCTGAACTTGACGACATTATGGACTATGTGTCGTATGACAGATACACTACTCCAACTTCTGAGGTGGTTGAGAAATACGATATGTATCAGAGAGCTTTCTGGTTAGGGTTCGAATACCGCTTCTGAGTCCTGCTGCCGTCCGGTGGGCGGTATTTGAATCATCTCTATGACGTATTAGATTCCTGGTACAAGTTCTACAGAGCAGCCAAGGGCATTTGCAATACGGAAGAACACACCGACACTGGGAATCAGAGCGCCGGTCTCGATTCTTGAGATGTAAGATGTGTCGGTGCCGAGTCTTTTCAATCTCTCCGGTTGGTGTCTTCTTGGTCTTTTTCTGTTGTGCTTTCTCTGGCAGAGAATTGTAGAAGTCAAGAAAGTAACGTTTGTCTTTATCTCTCTCACACTGCGAATATATAAAATTTGTATTATCCTGCAAATTCTTTGTTTGCTGTTGATTTCGCTGCTAATCATAATAATTGTTAAATTTGGGAAACCGGGGGAACGAAGGCGGACTTTGTGCGTTTTTATTGCAGATTGGGCATAGCTGAAACTAGTAATGACTGACGGTGAGTTCTGTAAGATGGTGGGACGGTTACGGCCGGTAATCGTATCCGTAAGCCTTAGGTTCCTGCAGGACGGGCAGGAGGCCGAGGACATTACGCAGGACACGCTTCTCCGTCTCTGGACAATCAGAGACCGCATTGCTGACAAGACAGCGGCACGGGCCATTGCCACAGTGATATGCAAGAACCTGAGCATCTCGCGTCTGCGGGCCCGCCGGACCGTGCCGTTGGAACTGGCCGGTGAGGTGAGGCAGATAACGGAACAGTGTGCGCAGTGGGCTCTTGAGGAAAAGGAGAATGCCGAATGGTTGGCTGAGACAATTGACGGTCTTCCTGCGGCGCAGATGACGATACTGAAGATGAGCCAGCAGGATGGTCTGGAGAACAGCCGTATCGCGGAGATTCTGGGTATCAGCGAGACAACGGTGCGCACGGCACTCTGCAAGGCGCGGAAATCACTTTTATTGAGTTTGCAGAATAGAGACAGATAATATGGAAACACCTGAAGTTGACAGGATAAGGGTCTGCATAGACCGTTATATGGAAGGCTTCAGCACTCAGGAGGAACTCCGGATGCTGAAGAACTATTTCAACGGCAACCGTGAGATACCTGCCGATCTGTTGCCGTACCGTGAGATGTTTGCGATTATTGACAGGGAGCCTGTACGTCTGTCGGACGATGCTGTCAGGAGACTGTCGCGCATAGGGGATAACCGTAACGGTGTGCGCCTGTGGCCCTGGATAGCGGCAGCCTGCGCCGTGATATTGCTGCTGGTTCTCACCACACCACCGAAAGGCGGTTCCGTAGTGCAGCCGCAGTTTGCTGAGGCTGAAGCTCCGCAGCCGTCGGCTCCAGCCCCGGAAATTTCCGACACCGTGCGTGAAGACGCTTTACGCGAGAATGCCGTACTGGACAAATCCACTCAAACCGATACTGTGACCGGTAAGATAAGCCCGAAAGATGTGATGCATTTTGCATTGCCTCAGGCGCTTAAAACCGCAGTGGCGGAGACGGACAATGAACCTGAACTGGAGATGCCTCAGGAAATACAGCCGGAGATACGGCAGGAGATGATTCACCAGGATATGTATGCATATCAGTTATGCGATACGACAGGAATAGGACAGAAGCTGATGGCATTGGAAATGGAATTCCAGAGGCAGGACTCCCTGTACATTCTGAACCTCCTGAATCTGGATGAGGAGGCGACTCTGGCTGCAAACTCGATATATGTATCACTATTGCAATAACAGACAAATAAAACGGACAACAATATGAAAACAAGAGTAACAACCCTTATCGCTTGTATGCTGCTGGCAGTGACCGGCATTCAGGCACAGAAAAGTACACTGTCGGATGCATTCAACAAATTGCTGGCATGGAAAAAAGTGGAATACACAAGCTTTTCCTCACGTGGTATGGAGGCCGGTGTCGGCACGTGGCAGTGTTCGCGTTACGACTTCCTGATGCCGGCCACCATTGGCAATGGACTATCATCCGCATTGCCCAGTGAGCAGAACAGGAAACTGATAGATGGTGTCATTGCGGCATACAAAGCTGAGTGCAATGCCATTGACGTTAGCTATGCATACCTTTCGGAGCAGTCGCCGCTATTAGAGGCGAAGGAACATATCTCATTCTCCATTCCTTACTCAGATTCGGAGGCACCTCTGATAATTGGCGGTAGTAAGTCCAGCAGCGTACTTGTGGTTACCAAGTCGCTGACTGAACCGAAGAAGAGTCTGATATACGCAATGGAATGGGATTATGTGATTGAGAACGGAAGACCAATTTGCAAAGGCTCAATCTTTCTTGTGCAGACCGACAAGGAGGTGACCGATGTCCAGCGGAGTATCGATGAGAAGCGTGCGGTGGCATCGCAGTTCCAGTCAGAGTTGCTTCGCAAGCTTGTTTTCTATCGCGACAAATTGGAATCCGAGCAAACTCACTGTACACGCAAGGATGCGGAGGTGGCAGGCGTATGTTTGACGGCATATTCCATTGCCCGTAATGGTAATGCTGATGAGATAGAGCAGGCTATACCTCTTGTCGTGGAGATTTTCGCTTATCTTGCAAATGATAGCTCTGGTACGCGGGATAATGATATGACATTATTGATTAAGGCTTCAGAATTACTCAATGACACCCTTTCTGAGCTGGAGAAGGCCTCTGCTGATTCGTCAATTTCTGAAGTTGCCGGTAAATAGTCTGAAGAGTCAGTGTAAATGAAAAGGCCGGACCTCCGTTATGGAGATCCGGCCTCCTGTTTGTTCGTCCAGCACGAACGTACTCTAAAGGGTGAAAGTCCCTAAACCGCCCTGA